>JAEZSM010000060.1 GCA_023421875.1 Spirochaetota bacterium
CCCCGGTATTCGGCGGGGACCATGAAGGGGGCTTCGCTTTCCACCAGGATTCTGTCGTAGGGAAGCATGGACACCGTTTCGTGCAGATTGCGGGCGTTCCGGTAGGTGAGGTTGCCCGCGAAGGAAAAGTATACGTTCAAGCCGGCCGACAGCACCCTGTCGGCGTACTCGGCGTTTTCGGAATAGCAGTGGAGCACCGCCCCCGAGGGCGGAATGCGGTCCCGCAGCACCTCCAGCACATCCTTGCCCGCCTCGCGGTTGTGGATGATGACCGGCAAATCCAGCCTGGTGGCTATCTCGAGTTGCTCGATGAAGAGTTCGATCTGGCTCCGCCTGTCGCCGTATTTATGGAAATAGTCCAGGCCTATCTCGCCCAGGGCGATGACCCGGGGCAGCTTTACCGCCTCCTCGATCGTGGACTGCCAGTCCCTGCCGGGATTGGCCACCTCCGAAGGCGAAACGCCAACGGCATGGAAGACATGCTCCGCGGGTTTTAGGTTTTCGTACACCTGTTTGAAATCGACGAGGCTGTTGCAGATGCTGATGATCCGCCCGACGCCGGCCTGCTTCGCCTGCTGGCAAACAAGGAGTTGTTCGATCGGGTCATCGTATATAAGCCCGATGTGGGCATGAGTGTCAAAATACCGCATTTGTCTTCCGTTTAGAAAAATGGTGGGCAGCCCGTACGGGCAAACTTAAATGTACCATGCCGGGAAACCAACGTCAATCTTTATTTCAGCAGCCGGCCGTTTGTGCAGCCTAGCTTGTAGTGCCCGATATCGGCCTGGGTCCCGCGAGCTTGGAGAACAGGTATGCTGCAATCACAGCAGCGCCGCTCAAGAACACCGGCAGGGTGCCGGGGAAGAGGGAATATACGCCTGCGGCCAAAAGAATCCCCCGCAGCCAGAATGGAATAGGCCTGGTTATGTAGCCCATCCAGAAATACCCGAAGGAGAAGATGGCGATAATGCCTGTGGCTATAGCCCAGAGATTGGCCGCCAGTCCCCCCTGCATAAGCAGTCCGGAATCATAGCAAAAGGCGAAGGGCACGATAAAGGCCAAAAATCCCAGCCGCATGGCCTGGAAGCCGATCTTGTTCGGCCCCGCCCCGGCGATGGAAGAAGCCGCGAAGCAGGCCAGGGCGACAGGAGGCGTAATATTGGATATTACGGCAAAATAGAACACGAACATATGGGAAGCAAGAGGAGAGAAGCCCATGCGCACCAGGATTGGGGCGCCCAGGGCAGATGCCAGGATATAGGCGCCCGTCGTGGGAAGCCCCATGCCTAAAAAGATGGAGACAATCATGATCAGCACTAGCGCTATGATAGGCATGTCCTTGGAGAAGGAGAGAACGAAGCCTACGAGCTTTCCACCGATTCCCGTAAGGGCCACTGCTCCCAGGACGATGCCGGCCACCGCGCAGGCTATGGCGATGAGTGGGATGCCCTTGGAACCTTCGTAAATTGCATCGATGGTATCCCTGTAGCCCATGCCCGCGTTGAAATACGTGGCAGTCGCGATGGCTGCCAGAACTGGCAGGATTCCCCATTTCGATCTCGTGAGTCCTTCCGCCAGCCCGGGGAATAGCAGCGACGCCAGGAAAACGATGCACGTAATGGCGCCTACCAGATACGAGCGCCTGCGTTTAGCCGGATCTTCGGTCTTCGGGTTGAAGAACGCGGTAACCCAGGCCAGGATTATGCCCATGATTGCGGCCCTCATGGGGGTAGCGCCGGAGAGCAGGAAATAGACAATGCCAGCCAGGGGCGTGATCATGTAGAATTTTCGCAAAACCCGCTTCTTCGAGGGCAAGTCTTCGGCTGGGAGCCCCTGCAGGTGGTTCTTGTAGGCTGCAAGCTTGACCATGAGGAAGACTGCTCCGTAGTACATGAGAGCCGGCAGCAGGGCCGCTATCATTATGGTTCTGTAGGGCAGGCCTAAAAAGGAAGCCATGAGGAAGGCGCCCGCGCCCATGACCGGGGGCATAAGCTGACCGCCGGTGGAGGCTACGGCTTCTACGGCTCCTGCGAAGTAATTTTTATACCCAATTTTTTTCATCAGCGGTATGGTGAAGGTTCCCGTTCCGTAGACATTGGCCACCGCCGATCCTGATATGGAGCCGAAAAGCGCCGAAGAAGTTACGGCAATCAGGGCCGGCCCGCCGGGTTGGGTGCCGGTGAAGGCCTGGGCAAGATCCATGAAATACTGGCCCACGCCGGTCTTTTCCAAGAAACCCCCGAAGATGAGGAATACCATGACATAGGTGGCCGATACCCCCAGGGGCGAAGAGAAAATCCCCTCATCGGTGAGGAAGGATTGCTCGATAACCTCTGGCAGGCTGAAAGAGATGCCTTTAAAGAGCCCCGGAATAAATTCGCCAAAAAGCATGTAGAGAATCGCCACGAGAGCGATAATGGTAATCGGCAAGCCCACGACCCTTCTGGCTCCTTCGAGCAGCAGCAGTATGAGCAGTATCCCCAGAACGAGCTGGACGCTGGTCACCGGATCGACCTGGACCATCCGCGAGGTGATCGCCCAGTAGTTCATGACGATATAAATGCCGGGAACAAAGCAAAGTGCGGCAAGGATGAGGTCGTACCAGGGAACCTTCTTCGACGGTACTTTTTTTCGGGCAGGCCAGAGGATAAAGGCCAGGGGCAGAACCATAGAAAGGTGGAGCGACCTTTGCAGATAGGCCTCGAAGTTGCCGAACACCGAGGTGTAGATATGAAAAAACCCTACGAGGGTTATGTAGACATACACCGCTTTTTTGGCCAGGCCGTCTAATTTCCGCATTGGAGTTCTCCAGATTCGAGGCTTAAGGGAGGAGGCCGGGCGCGCGCCCGGCCTCGATCAAAATCATAGTAGCCGCCCGGGGCGGTTTTTGCTTTATTTAGCGTTCTTCCAGAACTGGACCGACCCGGGATGGGCAGGCAGGCCGGCGGGAAGCGCGTCCTTGATTGTGAGTTCGTTGAAATCGGAGACAGCGGCCGCGAGACTGGCCTTGTTCGCCCACATGGCCTTGTTGAGTTCGTATACCAGGCTGTCGGGAAGATCCTTGCGGACCACGATGCAGTTGTAGTCCCCGATTGTCTTGACCGGGGTCGTCACGCTCTTGTAGATGCCCGGTTCAACGGTGAAGGTGGTGGTACCGTAGGCCTTTGCCAAGGCATCGAGGGCCTTCTGACCGACCGGAAGTATGTAGATCGGGGTCGAGGTCTCAATATTCATGACTATAGACGCGGCTTTGCCTACCGAGAAGGCGAAGACGTCCAGGTGATTGTCAGCCATTAGATCGGCGCCATTGTCATAGGAGGTAAACTCGAAGCTCCAGCCTTTTTTCTTGAGCTGCTCGTAATCGGTGCCGTAGCCCTTCTTGAACATGGCCTTGATGACGAACTCGGATGCCGTGCCCGGCTTGAGGGTGGCGAAGCGGACTGGAACGCCCTTGGCGACCAGATCGTCGAGGCTCTTTATTCCGTGCTTGTCCGCGAAGTCTTTTCTGATGATGTAATAGGTAAACTGGGTATAGAGGTTGGCCATTACCACGGCGTTTTTGATATCCTTGCCGGCAAAATCTTCTTCGGCCGCGAGGGCTGCGCCAACGAGGGACACGACGGAGAATCCAAAATCGCCTTTTTTGAGATCCGTATTGACGATATTTCCGACGCCGCCGCCGGTGGAAGACGTGGTCTGCAGTACGTTCTTGCTCCACATTTCCGAGAGGGCTGTGCCCAGGGCGAACCAGTTGCCTCCGGGGGGTCCTGCCATGAACTTGAGCTGGTCAGGCCAGCCGGTCTTGTTCTGGGCACCCAGGCTCATGGCGAGCATGAGGGTGAGTAGAATCAGGATTGCCTTTTTCATAGAAACGCCTCCTAAGAATCGGACACATTCAAAAGCACAGATTGCGCTTCAGAAGTTTTGCGGTAAAGATTTTAAAATTTTTCCGCGATTTGCAGTGTATTCAACAGGATTTTCCGAGTCAAGAAACGTTTCAGGTTGTAAAAAAAAGAAATCCATGCCTGCTGCAAGGCTGGGGCTGGCTTGTCAGGCTACATCCTGAAGGTTTCGCCCAGGTAAAGGCGACGGGCCGATTCGTCGTTCAGCACCGATTCCCGATCACCGGAGACTACAATTTTGCCCAGGTGGATGATGTAGGAGCGATCGGTAATGTCCAGGGCATCCCTGACGTTGTGGTCGGTGAGAAGAACGCCTATCCCTGAGTCCCTGAGCCGCTGGATGGTCTTCTTTATCTCGTGGATGGCTATGGGATCGATGCCGGTAAACGGCTCGTCCAGAAGGAGAAATTTTGGCTGAATTGCCAGGGCCCGGGCTATCTCGGTTCGGCGGCGCTCGCCCCCTGATAGCGTGTAGCCGGGCTGCTTGGCTATGGCGCTTATGCCGAATTCTTCCATAAGCTCCGCTGTCCTGGCGCGTCGGGCTTTTTCGTCCATCCCCGCCCTTGCCTCCAGCACGGCCATGATGTTGTCCTCAACGCTGAGCTTGCGGAAAATCGACGCTTCCTGGGGAAGGTAGGAGATCCCCAGCCTTGCCCTGCGGTACATGGGAAGCCCGTTCAGGAGAATGCCGTCCAGGTCCACGGTACCGGCGCTGGGTTTGAGAAAGCCGGCCAGCATATAGAAAACAGTTGTCTTGCCTGCGCCGTTGGGACCGAGAAGGCCCACCACCTCGCCGCTGCCCATGGAGAAGTCGACTCCGTTCACGGCCAGCTTTTTGCCGTAGGATTTTCGTAGGCCTTTGGCTTGGAGAAGAGAGGGGCTCAAGGACTTGCGCCTTCCTTTTTCTTGGTGCTGATCGTGCCGCTCACACGGCCGGATAATTCCATGCTTCCCAGGTCGGCCTTGCCTGTCATGGCATCGGCTTCTACGCGCTCGCTGCCCGAGACTGCCACGGGAGAACCGGAAAGCTTCAGGCTTTCATCCTCCCTGTTGTAGAGGGCGAACTCGGCCCTGACCGCGAAGTCCTCCTTGAGAATATGGACGCCGATCCTCGCGTCCACGGTGGATTGGACCTGGTCGAATCGAACCCAATCGGCCTTGAGCAGCACATCGTTCTTGGAGTCCTCGAGAACGACGTTCGTCGTTGCGGTGCCTAGTTCGCTGTCCCTGGCGTATTCAAGGGTTTCGGCCCTGAGCAGGAAGCCCTCGGATTCGTCGTAAACGCTCACCTTGCCCTTGCAGACGATAGTGTTGTAGTCCTCGCCCGAGAGTTCGATCCAGTCTGCCTTTATTTCCATGGTATCGGTGTTCACCACCGCCGCGCCGATGAGAATGGTTTTTTCTTTGTCCTTGGCGATGACGCTCTCCATCCGGTCGGCGGAAAAGCTGATCGTTTCGACTGCTTCTTCCGCCGCTGCCGCCGGCGGGGCTTCCTGGGCCCCCAGCGGACTGGCGACAGGCAGAAGGAGTCCGAGGGTCAGCATGAGGAGCGAAAAAGCCAGGCCGGGTTTGAAGCTTCGGGGCAGGCTGTCCGCGATACGGCGCCCTCGGGGTTCTATGGCTGCTCTTGGCACGTTCATCCCTCTACTCCTTTATCGTTTTCGGCGAAGCCTTGTTCTGTATCATTCCTTCTACACCGCTTCTGAAAGCGAAGGTCTTTTCGCGGACATCGGCGAAAAAGCCTCTGCCCTGGAGAAAGAGCTTTTCTCCTACCCGCACCAGCACAGGCTCCTCGGGGCCGCCTTCCAGGCTTTCGGTGGCGGCGTAATATTTAAGGCTGTCGGTCTCGAAGCTCGCATTCTCTTCCAACGAACGTATGCGCACCGAACCCCGCACCTCGGCATCGCCGGTATCCTCGTAATAGTAGGCTGTCTCGGCTTCTCCCGAGGCTACGACAGTATGGCCGTCCTCGCCGATGTCTTCGAAACTGAGGCCGTAGACGACGAGAAGGCCCTTTTCCTTAAAGTACTCGGCCCGCTCGGCCCGGGCGACGAAGCTCAAACCCCTTGTATCACTATCTTCCCGCCGGTAGTTGTAGAAAACCGCTTCGGGGAGCTCGTCCTGAGGAAGGGTAACGCCCTCCTCGGCCAACGAGCAGGAGGAAAAGAGCAGGAGCGCGGCGATGAACAGGGCGGCAAGGGCTGTCGACTTCCGAGCAGCGCCGGGACTTTGTGCGAAGGCCATGTCTTTCGAGTATGGAATCTGCTTTGAGGCCTGTCAATACGAGCTGGTCGCCGCCTCGGTCTTCATCGCCCCCTGGTTTTGGCGCAGCTACGGCTGGCGGCGATGAAGGCGGCGAAGAGGGGATGGGCCTTGGTCGGCCGGGACTTGAATTCGGGATGGAACTGAACGCCTAGGCCCCAGGGGTGTTCCGGCCATTCGCAGGCCTCTACCAGGCAGCCATCGGGAGTTGTTGCCGCAACGATAAGCCCGGCGGCTTCGAGCTTGTCTCTAAAGGCGTTGGATACTTCGTAGCGGTGCCTGTGGCGCTCAAAAATGCTCTCGGTTTCGTAAGCCCTGCGCATGGAGCTGCCTTCCCGGATTTTCGACTCGCTGGATCCCAGGCGCATAGTTCCGCCATAGGCCTTTACGTCGATCTGTTCCTCCAGAAGGGATATAACGGGGTGCTTCGTGGTTTTGGAGAACTCGCCCGAATGGGCGTCGGGCATATTCGCGACGTTCCTGGCGTATTCTATTACCATGATCTGCATGCCCAGACAGATGCCGAAATAGGGCAGGCCTCTGCTGCGGGCGAAACGGGCAGCCTCGATCATGCCCTCGATGCCCCTGGAACCGAAGCCGCCGGGGACGAGTATGCCGTCAACGCCGGTAAAGGCATCCTCGAGCCTCTTTTCGAGATCCTCGCCGGCTTTTTGGGTGCCTGAAATGGTTTCGCCAGGGCCGGCTTCCAGGGAACCCGAGTCGATCTTCACCAGCTCGACCTGGACATTGTTGGCGATACCGCCGTGGGCCAGGGCCTCCCATACCGATTTGTAGGCGTCGTGGAGCTCCATGTACTTGCCCACCACCCCGATGCGGACCTTGGCGGCGGGGCGGCGGAGCTTCTGCACCACCGACTGCCAGGGGCCGAGCTCGGCGTGTCTGCTTTCGACGTTCATTTTTTTGAGGATAAAGCTGTCGATGCTTTGGGCGTAGTACACAAGAGGCAGTTCGTAGATGGCGGCCACGTCGTAGCCTGAGATGACTCCCTCAATCTCTACGTTCGTAAAGGAGGATATTTTCTTGCGCAGCTCCAGTCCCAGGGCTTCGGCGGAGCGCAGCACCAGGGCATCGGGCTGGATGCCTATCTCCTGGAGCTCCTTGACCGCGTGCTGGGTGGGTTTGGTCTTGATCTCGCCGCCGGATACCGAGGGCACCAGGGTGACGTGGACGGAGACGGCGTTCTGTCGGCCGAATTCGTGGATGAGCTGCCGAGCGGCTTCCAAAAAGGGAACGGATTCCATGTCGCCCACGGTGCCGCCGACTTCGATTATGGTTATATCCACCTCGGGCTCGTCGGCCACTAAAAGAATTCGGCGTTTTATCTCGTCGGTGATGTGGGGAATCACCTGAACGGTGCGGCCCAGAAAATCCCCAGCCCGTTCCCGTTCTATGACGGTTTTGTAGACCTGACCTGTGGTGATTGAATTGATCCGTGACAGGGGGGCCTTGGTAAAGCGGCCGTAGTTGCCCAGATCCAGGTCGGTCTCGGCACCGTCGTCGGTGACATAGACTTCGCCGTGCTGGTAGGGGCTCATTGTGCCTGCGTCGACATTGAGGTAGGGATCGATCTTGACCATGCGGACGTTGAATCCGCGGGCTTCCATGAGGGCGCCGAGGGACGATGCGGCTATGCCCTTTCCCAGTGAAGAGCAGACCCCGCCGGTAACAAATATCAGCTTCTTCATGGGGTTTCAGTATCCGTATCCCCGGGGGTCCTTGTCAACAGGATTGCATCTGTTCGGCTCAATTTGAAGAAAATAGTTGCATCCTGGGTGTTTTAAAAATCACGAGTGGAAAAATTATTGTTTTACATATAGAATCGACTATATGGCGGAATTAGCTTCGCTCCTGGAGAGGGGCCTTTCTTCCCTCGAGATCGCCGTGCAGAGCCAGGCATCGGCGACGCTGCTGCGCTATGTCCAGGAGATTGAGACCTGGAATCCTACCTACGGTCTTGTGAACGCATCGGGACAGGACTTGGTCATCAAGCATATTCTGGACAGCCTGGCCCCCTGGCGACTTCTGGAGTCGCTTCTGGCCGAATGCGATGATTCGATAGCGCCCAACGCATCGCGGAAAAATCCGGAGAACTCGACGTTGACCGATATTGGAACAGGGGCGGGGTTGCCGGGAATTCCCTTGAGCATAATAATGCCGTCCCGTAGATTCAAGCTTGTAGAACGAATGGGAAAACGCACAACGTTTCTGGAGAGCCAGAAAACCATTTTGTCCCTGGGCAATGTCGAAGTTATCGAGAGCGAAGCCGAGCGAGCCCAGGGGCCCCACGACATTGTTCTTTTCAGGGCGTTCAGGCCTTTTTCGGAGCTGAAGCTTTTCAAGTCGGTATGGAAAAACATTCGGCCGGGGGGAGCTTTTTTCGCCTACAAGGGAAAGCCATTCAACGCCAAGCTGGAGCTCGCGGGCATGGCGGTGGATCCGGTGTTCGCGGCACCCTTCTCCGCGGCGGAAATCCATGATGTATGGGTTCCTTTTCTGGAAGAGGAGCGCTGCGTGGTGATTGTCAGAAAACCTCTGCCCTAAGCCCCGCATCGTCGGCCCGGAGGATTCGCTGCAGCCAGGCTCCTTCGGGTCGTGCGGACAGTGCCGGATTCAAGGCGGCCGAAAGGTCTTCGGTCTCGGCGCCGCCCGCGCTCAAGGCCATGATTGTAGGGCCTGCGCCGGAGAGCCAAACTGCCCGGGCTTTTGCTTTTTCGCACACTTCGACTATTTCCTCATAGCCCGCCACGAGGGGAGCCCGATAGGGCTGGTGAATTCTGTCCTCGCAGGCGGCGGTCACGAGGTCGAGGCGCCTGGTTTGGAAGGCTAGGGCCAAGAGGGCCGCCCTGCCGAGGTTGAAGACGGCGTCGGGGCGGGGGATTAAGGCGGGCAGGGCGGCCCGGGCTTTGTGCGTTGACAGCTCGAAGGGGGGGACGAGGGCGTGGAAGCGCCAGGCTGGATCCACGGCGCAGCGGGCGTAGAATGCCCGGGGTGATCCATGTTCCTTGAGTATGGAACTGCAGAAGCCGCCGAAGACCGCCGGAGCGGCGTTATCGGGGTGCCCTTCGAGCTCGGTGGCGATCTCGAAAATTCGCAGCTTTTCTTCTTCTTCGAAGCCCCGTCTTCCCATTCCCGCCGCCACGAAGGCAGCGGAGACTCCCCCTGCTATCATGGCTGCGCTGGAGCCCAAGCCCCGGGCCAGAGGGATGTTGGCGTTGACAGTAAGCGCTATTTCTGGAACCTGTATGCCCAAAAGGCTAGCGGTATGACGAAAGGCCTGGAGGAAAAGGTTGTCGGCTCCGGCGAAACGCGCCTCACAACCGGCAACCCTCGTCCGCTTGGCTTCTTCAATCTCGAAATGGTTATACAGAGACAGCGCTATGCCCATGGCGTCGAAGCCGGGGCCGATATTGGCGCTTGTGGCCGGAACGCTGATCCTGAATTTCATGGGTTCTTGGCCACGCTGCGGGCGACATAGGCTGCGAGGGCTTGCTCCACTTCCCCGGGATCCAGCATAGCCGTATGGACAACGGGCTTGCGTTTCAATTCATCGATCCCCCTCGGCAGGGTTTGCCGCGTCAGCGCTGCCAGCTTTTCGGCCAGAGCGAGGTCTTGCCGGCCGGATTTGTCCTGCGCTTTTCCTGAGTCCGTATCGGAACCGTCGTCGGACCCGGCTGCCAGGGCTCCCAAGCAGGCCCTGGGAAACTTGAAGGGGCTGGCCGTCGCGACTACTAAAAGAGGAGCTTCGGGTTGTAGGGACTCAGCCAGGCGCGTGGCCACCTCCAGACCTGTGGCGGTATGGGGATCGATGAGGACGGAATCGCTCCGCCAGACCTCGGCTATCATGGACCTGGCAGCCGCATCGCTGCACCAGCCGGCGGCGAAGTCTCTCATATACTGCTGTTCATGCTCAGATATTTCGAAACTGCCATCCTGGGCAAGTTGACGCATCAGGAAGGCCACCCGCTGGCCATCGCCGCCGGCTGCCATGTGGAGAAGCCTCTCTAGGTTGCTAGAAACGAGAATGTCCATGGAGGGGCTTTCGGTTTTTACCAGCTGGCGCTGCCTGTCGTAGACGCCGGTGGCAAAAAAATCTGCCAGCACCTTATTGGCGTTGGAAGCGCAGACCAGTGTTGCGATGGGGAGTCCCATTTCTTTGGCGTATTTGGCAGCGAGGATATCACCGAAATTACCGGTGGGCACCGCCACGTGCATGAGGCCGCCGGGGCCGAGCCCGCCCTGGAAGCGCAGCTGCCGCCAGGCGGCCACGTAGTAGACAATCTGGGGCAGGAGTCTGCCTATGTTGATAGAGTTGGCCGACGAGAGGCGTACCCCGGCCAGGGGGCCTTCGCCCGCGGCCGCGCGGGCGAAGGCCCCCTTCACCGCCCGCTGAGCATCGTCGAAATTCCCCCGCAAGCCGGCGACATAGCGTCGTTCGGCAGAGGTAGAGGTCATCTGCAGCCGTTGGATTTCGCTGGTTCCCTCGCTGGGATAGAATACAGCGGTATGGACACCCTCGACACCGGAGAGCCCCGCCAGGGCAGCTGATCCTGTGTCGCCTGAAGTAGCGGTAAGCACGAGCACCGGTTCCTTCAACCCCAGCCTGTCCAGACTCTCCCGCAAAAAGCCGCCCAAAAGGCTCAAGGCCATATCCTTGAATGCGCAGGTAGGGCCGTGGAACAGCTCCAGAAGATAGAGCCCTTTTCCTTCCCAGCTCAGGGGCCTTAAGGGGGCTACATCGGGATGGTCAAAGCGGGAATTATACGCTGTATCCAGGATCGAACGGAGCCTGGGGCCCCAGCCCGGGAAAAAGGGCGCCAATACGAGGTAGGCCAGTTCGGCATACTTCAGGGCTTCCGGCTCGAAAACCCTGGATGGTAAGGCCGGTAGACGATCGGGGACAAAGAGGCCGCCGTCTGCGGGCATGCCCCGGGCTATCGCTTCTTCGATATTTATGCCTTTTGCTCCAACGGCCTTCTGTCGCGTGCTTACATACTGGATTGAGTCCATTGGGCAAGGATACGGCAAATTCTTTCGATAAAAAAGCCCGGGACGCTGAGCCCGGGCTTATAAAAATTCAAAAAAAGCGATTAGAGAGCGGTAAAGTCCAAGGGAGCGCCGTTTTCACGCTTGCCCAGCTGTACGTTCAGCATGTAGAGGCTGTGGCCTCCACTACCCATGAGATCGATGGTCTGGAGGATCTCGTTGTCGTTGGCCTCCTCCTCCACCTGCTCGTTGATGTACCACTGGAGCAGATTCTCGGTGGCATAGTCCTTTTCGGCCCTGGCCAGTTCCACCATCTCGCGGATGCTGGCGGTGACAAACTGCTCGTGCTTGAGCACCTGCTCGAAGTATTCCTTGACGCTTCCGTCCTTGAAGGCGGGTTTGTCGATCTGGCCGTAGACCACCGCCGCGCCCTGCTCTTCCATGTACTTCGCAAATTTCATGGCATGGAACATTTCTTCGTGGTACTGGACAGTGAGCCACTTTCCGATGCCCGTATAGCCCTTTTCATTCATTGAAGCGGCCATGGCCAGATACAGAAAGGCGGAATACATTTCACGGTTGATCTGAAGATTGATCCGGTCAGCCATTTTCTTGGAAATCATAAAATCCTCCTGATTGATAGTAAGCCGGGTTTATACCCTGAACATATTAAATTCTACCTTTTTAATATATCGAATAAGTCGAAAATATGCAAATCAGTGCATGCATTTTCCATCAAACCCAATAGGCGACGGGTTTCCAGCCCTTCTTTACGCCCGCGTCCAGCAGTGCCCGTCTATGCGCCTCGTCTCCGACTCCCCGCATCTCGGCTTCCGCAATCAGGGGCATCCACGATCCTTTCAGGCCGGCACAGGAAGCTGCGGCGGCAAAATGGTACATTGCGATTCCCATGTCTATATTCTGCAGATGGGTGTTTCCCAGACTGTTGTTGTAAAGCCTGTCTTCGTCCAGGAAGAGCATCCAGCCTCGGGAATCCGGACTCAGGACAAGGCGCCAGGGTTGCTTGTTGGATGCGGACGGAGCCATTCTCAACGCCTCCAGAACAATGCCCCAGGGCGGAGCCAGCGCATCGCCGTTCAGTACCGAACCGTCGGGCATAAAGCATATTTCCGCCAGGGGTTTTCGCTGCCTGGAGCGGGCAGCCCGGGTCACGAGCCTGTCCAAAAGACTCCGCTGTTCTGCCTCCCTGCCCAGGGCGACGACGATGGGGACGAACTCTTCCCCTGACGCACCCGTCAGGCTCGCCGCCTTAGTGCGGGAAAACACTCCCCCAATCCAGCAGCTTGCCCAGCCGGCCGCCCAAAGATCGATAACCGCCCTTTCCACGACCCAGCCCAGATCCTCCATGGCTCCGGGGGCTGGCACCACCACGGGCATGACAAAGGCCGAAGCGCCGGAGACCAGGGCGTAGGTACCCATTTTAGCTTCGCCCGTGCCGCCTGCATCCACATGAAGCCTGAGCCGAACCCGGGTGCCAAAGGGACCTGGCGTTGAACCTGCGGTATCGAGTATCCCCTGGATTCTTTCAATCTCTGCCTGTTCCATGGCCCTGGGCGAAAAGCTCCTGACCGATCGGCGCCGGCTTATGGTTTCCAGAATATTCATAGAGCGCTCAGCTCCTTCCATCGGAAACAATGCAGCAGATGATCATTGATCACCCCGATAGCCTGGAGATGCGCATAGAGGGTCGTGCTTCCCACAAAGGAGTATCCCCGCTTCTTCATGTCCGCGGCGAGGGCCTCGGACAGGGGGGAGCGAGCGGGTACTTCTTCCATGCTGCGCCAGCGGTTCACCAGGGGTTTGCCGCCGGTCCAGGACCAGAGATAGGCGTCAAAGCTGCCGAATTCTTCGGCAGTGCGCAGAAAGGCCTTGGCGTTTTTAACAGCCCCTTCAATCTTCCTCCTGTTTCTGATTATTCCCTGGTTTTGAAGCAAAGATTCGATCTTCGCCCCGGTGTATGCCGCCACCTTGCCTGCATCAAAGCCATCGAAGGCCTGCCTGAAGGCTTCGCGTTTTCCCAGGACGCAGCGCCAGGAAAGGCCTGCCTGCATGGTTTCGAGGAGCAAAAACTCGAAGTGCAGCCCTTCGTCGTGAACGGGGCTCCCCCATTCCTTGTCGTGATAGCTGAGATAGAGGGGATCAGTGCCGCACCAGGGACAACGTTGAAGCTCGGGCATAAATTCCTCGGTTTTCAGGATTGAAGTGCCGTCAGGCCGGGCCATAGTGTAGATCAGCGTTCGGGAGGGGTCAACATTTTTCGTTCCGTCTAAAATTGTCGTAGCCGATGCAATTATCACTGCAGTATATTTTTATTATGGAAAAAATTAAAAAGAATCGCCTTACGATACTCCTCTTTGCCGCCCTGGCGGCACTTGTGCTTTCCTGCGCCACCGCGCCGCCGCCTCCCTCGGAGTTTTTTTTCAGTCCCGCCGAATGGCAGGGCAGTACGCTGGTCGGAACCCGCTACGGCCTGATTGAAGGCGTAAAGGACAGGGACAAGACCCTGGCCTGGCTGGGCATTCCCTACGCGGCGCCGCCAGTCGGGGAACTGCGCTGGAAGGCCCCCCAGAAGCCCGAGCCCTGGCAGGGGCTGCGCAGGGCCGACCGCTTTGGCCAGAGATCGGCCCAGCGCTCCTTGTTCACCGGCATGATCACCGGCTCCGAGGACAGCCTCTACCTCAATATCTGGAGGCCGTCAAGCCAGGAAAAATCCCTGCCCGTCTATGTCTGGGTCCATGGTGGCTCGAATACCTCGGGCGCGGCCAACGAGAGCAAGGGCTACTACGGCCATTCCCTTGCATCGAAGGCCAATCTTGTCTTTGTCTCCATCAACTACCGCCTGGACGTGTTCGGCTGGTTCTCTCACCCTGCATTAAAGACCAGAAATGACCCCGAGAGCGATTCGGGCAATTTCGGCACCCTGGACATAATCGCCGCGCTGGACTGGGTGCGCGAAAACATAGAATCCTTCGGCGGCGACCCGGAGAATGTCACCGTAGCCGGCGAGTCGGCGGGCGCGCTTAATGTGCTCAGCCTTCTTATAGCGCCCAAGGCGAAGGGGCTTTTCCACCGGGCTGTCATCGAAAGCGGCTACACCCACGGCCCCGCGGTGAGCCCCGAGGCTTTCGCTGTCAATCTAGGCATTCGGCTGGCATTGAGGCAGAACAAGGCGCCGAGCATCGAGGAGGCGTCCCGGCTTCTAGCCGCTCAGAGCAACCAGGAATTGGCCTCATGGCTGCGTTCAGCCTCGCCCAGGGAATTGCTCCAGCTATCCAGACCCGCGGGCAAAGAAATTTTATCCATACCCTGTCCAATTTTCGACGGCCTTGTCCTGCCTTCCGACGGCTTCGAAGCCCTGTCCGATCCCCGGCGGCGGGCAAATGTTCCCATCATAATCGGAACAAACCGGGAAGAGACAAAGCTGTTCCTCCAAATCGTCATGAATCCACGGAATCCCCACTACTCGCGGCTGGTCGAATTGAGCAGCCTGCTCTGGAAGGCCGAGGGCGCCGATAGCGTTGCCGACGCATACGGCAAAGACTCGGCAGCCGGGGATGCTCCTCCCGGAAAGGTCTACCTGTACCGCTTTGACTGGGGTGCCCAGGACGAGGAAGAGGAAGGCGTGATGGGCGGCATTGCCAGCCGAAGGCTGGGGGCATCCCACGCGATAGAAATACCCTTCTTTCTCCAGACAGACGGGCTTTTCGGCTCGGGTTTTCCCCTTCGCATCTATACCAGGGCCAATAAAAACGGAAGGCAGGCTTTGCAGTCCGCCATCGGGGAATACCTGGCAGATTTTGCCCGTACAGGCGATCCCAACCATAGCCTGGATTCCTCTTTGGTGGGAAGAATCTACTGGGAGCCCTGGGATCCGAAGTCGGAAAAACCAAGCTATCTCGTGCTCGACGCAGGGTTTAAAAACTTACTGCTTCGTCTCGAACAGGGTCGGGTACGCCGGGAGGATATTATCCTTGAAATTGCGGACAACAGCCCGCCTAGTCTCAAGAGCCAGTTTGTTCGGCTGGCTCCCCTCTTTTTCTAGGCCTTTATTCCATCCTGCTTGAGTTTCTTTGTTGACAGCAGGATTATAGATTACTATACTTATGTATAGTATATGGATGTTAACGGAAAGATCGAAATTCTCGCCGACGCCGCCAAATACGACGCATCCTGCTCGAGTTCAGGCAGCGCCAGACCAGGCAAGGCGGGCGGCTTGGGCAGCACCGCTGTCGGGGGCATTTGCCATTCCTGGTCCTCCGATGGCCGCTGCATATCCCTGTTAAAAGTACTGCTCACCAACGCCTGCGCCTACGACTGCGCCTACTGCGCAAACCGCCGCTCCAACGACCTGCCCAGGGCCTGCTTCGAACCCGAAGAGCTCGTCCGCCTTATCATGGATTTCTACCGCCGTAATTACATCGAGGGAGCTTTTCTCTCCTCCGGGGTCCTCGGAAGCCCCGATGCGACCATGGAACGGCTTATAAGCGTAGCTCGCCGCCTAAGAACCAAGGAGGGCTTTAACGGCTACATTCATCTCAAGATTATTCCCGGAGCCTCGGAAGCCTTAGTCCTGGAAGCGGCGCGCTGGGCCGACAGGGTTTCGGTCAACATCGAGCTGCCCAGCGCCGCCAGTCTTTCGCGGATAGCCCCGGACAAAAGCCCCCGGGCGATATTCGGCCCCATGCGGTTCTTGGCCCAGGCTTCGGGCTATCCTGTTTCGGCCCTGCCTCC
>JAEZSM010000077.1 GCA_023421875.1 Spirochaetota bacterium
GGGTTATATCTGGGCCTGTTTTGGCGGGGTGGTTCTCATCAATATGGGTATCCGAAAAGGCTGGATCAGTCCTGAGATGCTCAGCTTCATGAAAGACAAGGACTTAATGAGCGGTGTCGTGGGAAAGGACAGACAGAAAGCTTCCGGAGGTCACTTGACTACCGACTCGGAGGCCATCGACTCGCTGAGTTTCCATGTGGCCATGGTCTGCGTTGTCTATTTTCTCTCTTTCCTGCTTTTAAAAGGGGTCAGTTTTCTACTGGGCTTTGCGGGCAACATCGGGAACGAACTGGCGGCTAACCTTTGGGGCATCAATTTCATTTTCTCGGCGATCTGTGCCATCGTGGCCCGCAGAATCATCGATTTACTCAAGCTGGGCTATGTTCTTGACGACGATACCCTCACCAGGGTGTCGGGCTTTTCTGTGGACTTCATGGTCGCGGGAGCGCTCGCGGCTATCTCCCTGGTCTTTGTCGGCCAGTATTGGCTGCCCATTCTGGTCATTTCCACGATAGGTGGCCTGCTGGTATGCTTCACCGTTCCCTGGGTGAGTTCGCGCATGTTCAATGACTACCACTTCGAGCGAATGCTCATGCTCTACGGGGTTTCCACGGGCACGCTCTCCACCGGGCTGGCGCTGCTCAGGGTGATGGACCCGGAGTTCAGGACAAAGGTGTCCTCCGATTACATGCTCTCAGCGGGTTTGACCTTCCTCTTGGCAATCCCCTTTATTCTGGCCATCAATCTGCCTGCCAAGGCCTATACTTCGGGCGACATGTTTTACTTCTGGCTCATGATGGGCATTGCCGCTCTGTATCTTCTCTACGTTTTGGTGACCTATGTCATTCTGGCCAAAAAGCGAAGCTTTGCAAAACCGACCCAGATCTGGTACACGGAGGGTAAATGAGGGAATAGGTCGCTGCCAGAGCTCCGGCGGGACTCAGCTCCCCCCGGTCTCGGCGGCCTTTCTCAGCGCGGCCAGGGCTTCCAGCGCCATGGCGTATTTGTAGCCAGAAGCGGACTTGTCGTCAAAGCGCGCCCTGTAGACCGTTTTGCCGACATAGAATTCGAAAAAATTCCACTTGAGCACGCCCGGTCCATCTATTTCCGAGACCGGGATTTTAACCTCATCGCCCTCGGGCTGACGGAGGGTTAGGTAGCGGGCTGCGATGGCGAGCCTTCCTTTTCCTTCCTGGGTCATCGTGTCCATACGCTTACCCCGCAGGAGGCTCACGTTCTCGTCGCTGAAGATGGGCCGCTCAGGATCGGGCAGGTATTCCTTGGCTATCCTTCGCTCGAGATAGGATTTTTGCCAGCGGTCCCAGCTTTTCAATGACTCGAAAAGGATTTCCTCCGAGAGGGGCTCGAGGCCGAGATCGAAGGGTTTTGGGGAATTGCCCTTATCCAGCAGTCGGAGGCTTCCTTCCTCGCCGTACTCGGCGGAAAAACCGCAGGTTTTGCAGAAAACTTTTTCGCCTTTGGACGCGATGCTGTGCAAGGCGCCGCAGGCCGGGCAGGCGAAGAGGGCGAGCTCGAGGCTTTCGGCTCGCCGGGGATGTCTGAAAGCGATTTGCCCGGCCTGCGCCCAGGCGGGATCGTCGTGACGGATAGCGGCTCTGAGTTTTTCGTCGATTTCTTTGACGCTCATGTCCTTGAGCGCTTCGGGTGAAAAAAGTTCGGAAAACTCGATCTCCATACGGCCTTCGCGGCGGATATAGGACCAGCGCGGCTTGGTCATGTAGGCGCCCCTGGAGTGGGCGAGGATAACCGGGGCTTTCAAGAGTCTGATGAGCTTGGCGGTGGAGCCGAATACAGGCAGGGAATCGCCGTTCCATGAAGACTGCCCTTCGGGATAAAATCCGACTACGCCCTTGCGCTTGCGTATGAATTCGACCATCCAGTTGACGGTTTCGATGTCCGGAATAGCCTTTGACTTGGGTATGGATCCGACCAGCTTGATCAACAGAAAGCGCATGATGGGGGAGCGCATGTTGCCGTCGCTGCTAACCCAATGGATGGGATGGGGCACGAAAAAATTGGTCAAAAACGGATCCAGCAGGGTGCTGTGGTTACCCACGAGTATAAAGGGTGGCTTTATTCTGTCGAAAACCTCAAGCCCCAAGCCTTCGGCCTTGTATCGTCTGCAAATAAAGGCACCGTAGCTGTGCCGGAGAATCCAGGTAAAAAAATAGCTGTTTGTCGGGCTGTAACGCCGGGCACTGATCATGGCTTCTCGTCTCCAGGCTCCAGTATCGGGGAAAAGTTCGGATTCGGCAAGGCTGAGCGCAGGGAGGGCCTTTGACCATTCCTTGGCTTTTCACTATTCTTCAGCCAGGATTTATCGAATGGATTTCGGAAAAATACTGGATGAATGGGATAGGCGGGAATCGGCAAAGCCGAGAGAGAAAAAGCCCGAGAAGGCGGCTGAAGCCCAGGCCCCGGGCGCCAGCTCGAAGCCTGAGGAGCTGAAGGCGCGCCGAAGGCTGCCTCCAGCGGAGTCTGAAAAATTTCTCCCCAAAAAAACCGCAAAGGAGCCCGACGGGCGCGATTACCTGAAGCGCTGGCTGCTCAGGAACGCGGTGCCCGACCCTAATGAGCGGGAAACCGATGTCGCCCTCGAGGATGCTGGCGTCGCGGGGCAGGCTGCGACGGAGCGCATACGGCGAATGCGGCCTCAGGCAAGCCTGGATCTCCATGGCAAGACTAAGTCGGAAGCCGGGCAAGCCATCGATTCTTTCATTGCCGATGCGCAGAGGCAAGGTTTCGAGAAAGTACTCATCATCCATGGAAAGGGCCTCCACTCAGAGGCGGAGCCGGTCTTGGCCATCCATGTGCGGAAGGTACTCGAGAAAAATCCTCTTGTTGGAGCATTCGGTCCCGCCGCGAAGGATTCAGGAGGGCGGGGCGCCACCTGGGCTAGAATTCGGAGTGCTGATTATTTCTCGCGGTAGATGATCCTGCCGCGGGAAAGATCGTAGGGCGAAAGTCCGACGCGCACCTTGTCGCCGGGTACTATACGGATATAGTGCTTACGCATTTTGCCCGAGAGATGGGCTAGGATTATGTGGCCGTTCTGCAGCTCAACCCTGAACATGGTGTTGGGAAGGGCTTCGCGAACGACCCCCTCCACCTCTATGGCTTCTTCTTTCGCCACGGCTTCTCCTTGGATGTCGGATGGGAACTGCCTCGCCGGAAAAATCCCGCTCCGCGGCCCTTGCACCCGTCAAATATCTGAAATAGTATGTACCGCCGGGATTAATGTCAACAAGGCAGGCCGGCTATTTCGCCGACCGAGCCTTGACCGAGGCTTGACATTTTAGTACTTATGATGCATTGTGCGCATCCAAAATTATTGAACCGGCGTTGTTACAATGCCTTGTTCGGGGGAACCTGATGGAGAAAACCTTTACCGAACAGATGCAGGAATTGCTCTACGCGCAGAAGCGGGAAATCCTCGAGGGACTTGCCGCTACGAACGAGGAGTTCCGGGCTATCGTCGCTGAGATGGATCCCAAAGATGTCGCCGATGTTGCTTCGGACGACATCGACCGCAAAATGATAGAGGCCCTGGGATCCCAGGACATCAAGCGCCTGAAGGCTATTGACGCCGCGCTCACCAGGGTGAGCCAAGGACGCTACGGCCTGTGCATGGCCTGTGGCAAGAAAATTCCTCAGGAACGACTGGCCGCCATCCCCTACGCCGTGCTGTGCATACACTGCCAGAAAAACGAAGAGCGGCGGAATCGTTAGTCCGTATTCCTGAACAACAGTGCCCGGCAGGACGGCTCGCTCGTCCTGCCTTTTATTTTATCGCTTCGTCGATGCCGATATCCTTCCAGCTGAGCGTTTCGTCGAGATACCAGAAGCTTGTATATCCCGCCGCTCTGGCTGCCTCCGCAGCATCCTTCCGGAAATCGCCCAGATGCTCGGGGCTGTGGGCGTCGTCGCCTATTGTCAACCGCAAGCCTTTTTCCCGCATCCGCTTAAGAATCGTTAGCGAGGGGTAGGGGCTGTCGGTGCTTCCCCTGGCCAGGCCACCGGTGTTGATTTCGGCTACGATATCCAGCTCCGCCGCCCTATCCACCACAGCGAAGGCAGCATCGAGATAGGCGGGGGATGTCTCGTCGAACCATCGGCCACCGCGATTGTTTTTCTTGACCAGGTCGAAGTGGCAGAGTATGTCGAAGCCGCCGGCCTCGACCAGACCCATCATATTTTCGTAATACTGTTTCCAGATCACCGAGGCATCGCCTCTTACTGTCTGGT
>JAEZSM010000099.1 GCA_023421875.1 Spirochaetota bacterium
CAACAGATCCGGCCGAGCGACTTCTGCGGGAAAAAGAACGTATCGAGCGAACCATCGGCAAGCTCACCGAAAAACTGGAAGAAATCGAGCTGAGGCTCTCGGAGCTTTAAGCTGGGGATTACGCTTGACAGGACAAGACCAGGACAAGGACAATGCGGACGAGATACCGATGATGAGACAGTTTAAAGCTTCTGTACTATTCAACCAGGCCGTATCGCAGGGCTGGAAGCTGCTGGCCTTCGCCTGGCCCCAAGACCTGGCGCCGCCGGTTCCCGGACAATTTTTCACCTTCAACCCCCAGGGGCTACAGGCCGGCGAGGCGGGGCTTCTCAGAAGGCCTCTGGCCTTCGCTTTGTACGGACGCGGACTTGCCTTCGCGCTTTACCAGATCCGGGGCAAGGCTACCCGAGCCCTGGCAGCCTTAGCCGAGGGTGGCAGCCTGGATGTGATCGGCCCACTCGGCAATTACTTTCCCGGGCCTTCCGAGGGAGAACAGGCCCTCCTGGCGGGCGGTGGTATAGGGATCGGCCCCCTGCTGTATCTCTCTTCTACCTTTCAGAATTCCGATGCTATCCAAAAAACCGACCCTTCTCTTTCGGACAATGCGAGCAAACTCTTCCTCGGATTCAGATCGGCCATACAGGTTCCCTTCTTTACTCAGGCAGCGGAGCGCTGGGAAGCGCAGAACAGGAAGGCCGACGGATCAGGCTGGCAATCAAAACTACACCTACAGTCGGTATTAGCAGGGCTTTCGGATCTGCAGCACTGTCTCGACCAGGCGGAGATCGCCACCGATGACGGCTCCAGGGGCTTCAAAGGTACGGTGGTGGATGCGCTTTTGCAGTACCGCAGCCGAAAAAATACCGACAGCCTTGGCTCCAGTGCGGTTCTGTCTGGAGCAAGGATCTATGCCTGCGGCCCTGCTCCCATGCTTCAGGCCTTGGATGCCCTGGCGCTGGAAGCAGGTATTTCGGCCCACCTTTCGGCCGAGCAGTGGATGGCCTGCGGCGTGGGAGCCTGCCAGGGCTGTGTGCTCCCCGCCAGATCGGGGGGCTATCTGCGCGCCTGCGCCGACGGCCCGATATTTTCCCAAGGAGTAATCCTGTGGAAAGCCTGAGTAGAGAGCCGGATCTTTCGGTGCGTATCGGCCCCCTCGTACTGCCCAATCCGGTGGGAGTAGCCTCGGGCACCTTTGGCTACGGGCAGGAATACCAGGAACTGGTGGACATCGGCCGCCTGGGAGCCCTCTATACAAAGGCGGTCAGCGTGGAACCAAAGGCGGGAAACAAGCCTCCCCGCCTCGTGGAGACTCCCAGCGGGCTGATAAATTCCATAGGACTGGCCAATCCCGGTCTTAAGGTTTTTCTCGACGAAAAAATTTCCTTTCTCCAGCATCTCGGCTGTCCCGTCCTGGTCAATGTGGTGGGTGAGACAGAGTCTGAATATACGGCGATCGTAGAGGCGATCGAAAAGCGTATTGGAGCCTTTAGGGGGGGAGCGAAAAGCCCGGTGGACGGCTACGAGCTGAACCTTTCCTGTCCCAATGTGGAAAAGGGCGGTATGGCCTTCGGCACGGAACCCGGGGTGGTGGAGCGGATAACTCGAACAGTGAGGAGCCTTACCAATCGCGCCCTGATAGTAAAGCTAAGCCCCAACGTCACCGACATAGCCCAGATAGCTCTCGCAGCCGAAGCGGGAAAGGCTGACGCGATTTCCTGCATCAATACCGTGGTAGGTATGGCCATCGACGTCAAGACCTGCAGACCCCTGATCGCCCGGGGAATAGGTGGCCTTTCCGGACCTGCTATACGACCTATCGGGGTTGCCTGCGTTTGGAAGGCAGCAAGGGCTGTCCGGATTCCCGTGATAGGCCTGGGCGGAATAACCTGCGCCGACGACGCCCTAGAATACTTCCTTGCAGGAGCAGCGGCGATTCAAGTAGGCACGGCCATTTTCTCAAATCCCCGGGCTCCCCTGGAGATTCTCGACGGAATCAAGGCCTGGATGCGCGAACGCGACATCGGAAGCATCGGAGAAATTCCCGGATTGCTGCGGTTCCCCTCCTAGCCTAGGGAGCCATATCCTTGCGCTGGCTCAAAACGGCGCCGTTTGCAATTTTAACACAGAGCAGTTCGCTTCCGTTCGAGAATGTATGCAAACCTTCCGGCAACATGACGAATTCCTCCGCGTCGTCCGTACCGGCGCAGGGCCTGGTCTGCGCCGGCGGGCACAGTGCGCTTTCGGGCCACCAGGGCTCATCTTCGGGCAAGACAAAGGCCGTTTTGGCGGACGGAAACAGCGATACTCTGAAATTACCCTGGATGAGCCGCTCCGCCGTTGTCCATGGAGCAAGGCTCCAGGGATCCTTCTGTTTTATCACCCCAGGATCAGCCAGTTTTTCTAGAGGCCACTTCCAGGGGTCATAGCCGGCTTTTTCCATCGCCAGGGCGACAGTGGCAGCATAGCCCGACCCAAAGCTCGCCCTGCCCTTGGCCGGCCGCCATAGTTCCGCCAGGCCGAATCCGGTCTCCAAATCGAAAGGGTACAGAAAGCCCGCGGGCTTGCACCAGCCGTATGGGGCTATGGGCTGAAAAAGAATTGCCTGATCGCAGCCCCGCCAGATCCTGATCGTAATGCTCTCACCCTCGGCCACGAGGAACTCTTGTTTAGAACCATTCTGATCGACCCAGCTGACCCGATAGGCCAGTCCCTCCATGCCTTGCCAGACTGTCGGCCTCGGCGGAGCCGCTATTACAATGTCCTGGAAGGCTATGAACCCTGCGTTGCAGGAGCAGGCCAAAGGAATCAATAGAAAAATCCAAGGCTTGATCTGGCGTTTCACCAACGGTTTCCTGCGTTTTATACGTCCGTTTGTGTGCCGCCTGCTTCAATATTGATGGGACTTTTGCTGCTCGAGGCTAGGAGACGCGATCCTAAGCGTATCGCTGAATTTTAACCCAGACGGAAAAAAACCTCACCGAGCTTTTTCAATCTTTTTGCCAGGGAAGGGCGAAGAGACCCCTCTGGCATTCTCCAGGACCACCAACCGTCCTGGGTCCCCGGATAGTTCATCCTGGCTTCGCTTCCCAGGCCTAAAAGATCCTGGAAGGGCGCTATGGCCATTGCGGCTGGGCTAGCCCAGGCTGTGCGTATCATATTCCAGGAAAAATTGCGCTTCGTGCCGCCCACATAAGCCAGAGCCCTGGCCGCGGCCATTGGCGTAGTCGATGCCAGCCAGCCCGCCGCCGTGTCGTTGTCGTGGGTGCCTGTGTATACAACTGTATTCGTTGGATAGTTGTGGGGATAGTCGGGATTGTCGCCTTCGGGCTCGAAAGCGAACTGGAGAATCTTCATGCCGGGAAAGCCGTAGCGATCCCTCAGCGCGTACACTTCTGGAGTCATGAAGCCCAGATCCTCGGCGATTATGGGCACTTCTCCCAGCCTTTTCTGCACCGCGTCGAAGAGTAATCGACCTGGGCCAGGCTCCCAGCTCCCGCCCTCGGCGGTTTTGTCCTGAGCAGGCACGGCCCAGTTGGCCGAAAAGCCCCTGAAATGGTCGATCCGAATAATGTCCACCAGGCTCAAGGCAGCCTCGATGCGCGAAACCCACCAGGCATAGCCCTCTGCCTTGTTAGCTTTCCAGTCGTACAGCGGGTTCCCCCAGAGCTGGCCTGTCGCCGTGAAGTAGTCCGGAGGCACCCCCGCTACCTTGAGAGGCTTACCTTCCCCGTTCAGCTGGAAAAGCCCAGGTGCGGCCCATACGTCAGCGGAATCCCAGGCGGCGAAAATCGGTATGTCCCCGATGATTCGGACACCCGCGGTCTCAGCCTTAGTCTTGAGGGTTCGCCACTGGCTGAAAAAGACAAACTGGATAAACTTATGCTTGCCCACGAGATCGGCCTGGGCTTCGGCAAATCCTTCGAGGGCGCCGGCTTTTCTCAGTCTCAGCGCCTCGGGCCAACGGTCCCAGGATTCCATGCTCCTGGTTTCCTTGATCGCCATGAAAAGCGAAAAATCCTCGAGCCAAGACGCATTGTCGACGCAGAAGCGGTTGAAGGATTCCCCGTCCAGCCGAAGGGCGTCGAGATTTTTTTCCAGTCCGCCGGTGTCGGGCGAATATGCCAGTTCGGCGACGCCCTGCGTTCGGGCGCTCTGTCCAGCCGCTTCCTGCCCGTCCTTAGCCTGCGAATACGTCCTTCCTATCTTTAGTTTTGCCTTGAAGCGTTCCCAGGCTCTGTTTAAAAAACGCCGCCGGGAGTCGAATATCCAGCCGAAATCCACCTTGCCATTGTTGGATGCTCTGCACGCCGCCAGTTCCTCGGGGCTCAAGAGCCCCGCCTGAGCTAGCAAGCCCGGGGCGATCAGATTGGGATTACCCGCAAAGGAAGAAAGGCATTGATAGGGCGAGTCCCCGTAGCCCGTCGGTCCCAGGGGCAGGATCTGCCAGAGCCCAACGCCTGCCTCGGCCAAAAAGTCTATGAATGCCCAGGCCTCAGGCCCGAGGGTGCCAATGCCATAGGGACCCGGCAGAGAACTGGGATGCAAGAGGATGCCGGAACTCCGGGTGAACCCCATGCTCTCAACCCTTTACCGCGCCGGCGGCTATGCCCTTGATGATGTATTTCTGCAAGGCCAGGTAAAAAACTATAATCGGTACAGCCGAGAGCACCAGGGAGGCGGTCAGCGGTCCGTATTCCTTGAGGAACTGGCCGTAGAACTGCATCTGGGCTAGCTGAATGGTGCCCTGCTTGATCACCAGAAGGGGAAGGAGAAAGTCGTTCCATATCCAGAGGGCGTCCAGCACCGCTATGGTGGCCGTGATGGGCTTAAGCAGGGGGAAGACTATCCTGAAGAAGATGAAAGCCGTCCCCGCTCCGTCTATTGCCGCAGACTCTTCCAATTCCTTGGGCACGCTCTTCACGAAGCCGTGGAACATGAAGACAGCCATAGGAGCTCCCAGACCCCAGTAAAGCACGACGATACCCAGGGGATTGGTAAATCCCAGGTCCGAGGCTAGCACCGCCAAGGGCACCATGATGATCTGGAAGGGTATGACCAGGGCAAAGGCGAAGATGCTGTAGATCAGCCAGGCGTAGCGCTTCTCGGTGCGTGCGAGCATCCAGGCCGCCATGGAGCTGCTAAGAACGATACCCGCCACACCCAGGGTGGTGATCAGCAGGGTGGTAGCGGCCACTCTGGGAAATTCCATCACCTTCCATGCCTTGACGAAATTATCCAAAAAGAGGGAGGAAGGCAGGGCCAGCGGCCTGAGCATGATGTCGGCGTCGGGCTTGAGGGCGCTCACCAGCACGAAAAGGGCCGGATAGATAAAAACGAAGGCCAGCAGGATCATGAATGCTTCCAGAAGGTGGATGGGCTTGAACCGATAGCTCATAGCTGCACCTCCTTGCGCTTCATGAAATAGAGCTGCAAGCCTGTGATTGCTAGTATGGCGATGAAGAGAAGCGTAGCTTTGGCGGTGGCCAGGCCAGCGAGCTTGCGGGCGAAGGCATCGAAGAAAATATCCATGACAAAGGGCACTGTTCCTACCGCGTATCCCGAGGGTCCCACCATGGCGTAGACCAGGTCGAAGCACTTCAGGGCGTTGGCAATGGAGAGAAAAATACAGACGGTAAAGGCCGGCACCAGGAGGGGCAAGGTGATGTGCCGAAGCCTGTCCCAGGGGCTGGCTCCGTCGATCATCGCCGCTTCCAGCACGTCCTGGGGTATGTTCTGCAGGCCAGCCAGGTATACGACCATAAAATAGCCCGCGGCCTGCCAAACCGAAACCAGCACCAGCAGCCACGGGGCCTTGGCCGAATCGCTCATCCATGTCTGTATGCCCGTGAGCTTGGGCAGGAGATGGAAGAAAATAAACGACCAGATCAGGGCTACCACGATCATGGAAAGAACGTTGGGCAGGAAAAACACCGAGCGGAGGACGTTTTTTGTTTTGAGCTTCCGGTCTAGGGCCATGGCGATCCAGAATGCCAGGAGGTTCGCCAGGATCACGTTGCCCAGGGCGAAGAAGATCGTAAAGCCTATTACGCCCAGGTCGAACTTGTCCGCCCTCCAGGTCGATGCCAGGAGCGTCTTGAACTCGCCTATGGCGTAGAGCTTCCGAGCTGCTGTCTCCGCCACTTCGCTGTCAGCTTCATCCAAGGGGGCTGTGAAGGAAACGAGAGCGGCCTCCAAGGCAGCTTCATCCTGGGCGAGGCCGGCCTTCTTCACCG
>JAEZSM010000062.1 GCA_023421875.1 Spirochaetota bacterium
CCTGGGCAACCTTGCCAATAGGACCTTGAGTTTCATCTGGCGTTATTACGGGGGGAAAATTCCCCAGGCCAAGGCCGATGAGGATTTCTGGCGAAAGGCGGCAAACATCGAAGCCGAGGTTACGGCCGCTCTGGAGCGGGCTGATCTGCGGGACGCGCTGCGCCAAATATTCCAGCTCTCCGACCTGGCCAACAAGCGGTTCCAGGATACTGAACCCTGGAAGACCAGAAATTCGGACCCGGAAAAGGCCGCATCGCTGCTCTCGGATCTCTGCTATATCCTACGGGACCTGGCGATACTGATCCAGCCCTTCATGCCTCAGGCGGCTGAAACGCTGGCATCCCAGCTGGGCTTCGCCGTCGGCAAGGAGGGGATGGACTGGTCTACCCTCGGCAGACTCGAGGGACTTTCCGAAGTAAAGGGAAGCGGCCTTCTGTTTAAAAAACTGGAAGAAGACCATATAAACGCCCTGAGGGAGCGCTATTCGGGTTCGCAGAAAGAAAGGGCAGAACGAAATAGGACAGAAGCGCAGACGGCGCATGGAGAGGCTGGGACCCAGAAGCCAGGACAGGCAGCCCTCGGCAAGCAAGCGGACCCTATTACGCACCAGGCTCCCGGCAAAGATAAAAAGGCAGAAACGGCAAAAGTCCCGCCCCTCGCCGAACTGGCCCATGAAGAGCGCTGCGCCCGCCTTGTCTCGCTGAAGGTAGCCAAAATAATCAAGGTGGAACGCCATCCCAAGGCGGATAAGCTCTACATCGAAACCCTGGACGACGGTTCGGGCCAGGAACGGGTCATCGTTTCAGGACTCGTCCCCTATTACCGGGAAGAAGAACTTCTGGGCAGGCATATTGTGCTCGTGGACAACTTAAAGCCCGCCAGGCTACGGGGCGTCGAATCCCGGGGGATGCTTCTCGCAGCGTCCAAGAAGAGCGCGAACGGAGAAGCCAAGGAAGTCGTGGAGATTCTCCAGGCCCCCTGGGCTGAACCGGGTAGTCCCGTTAGGCCCGAAGGCTTCGAGGAGCTGCCCGTCGAGCATGAACAGATCGATATCGATGACTTTTTCTCCATACCCCTAACCGCTAGAAAAGGCATCGCCTGCGCGGGCGCGGCCAGGCTCCTGGCCGCGGGCAAACCCCTTAGCCTCGAAGCGGCGGCCGACGGCGAAATAGGATGATGGACAGTCAATATCCTGGATTCGATGCTTTTTCTGCCAGCTTTCGTCTTCCTGCCCTCGGTTTAGATTCCGGAACAGCCAAAGAAGGCGAGGGCTACGCTGATTCCGGAACTCCCGGAAGTTTTATGCAGAGCCCTTTCTGGGCAAGCTTCAAGGTCAGCACAGGCTGGAAAGCCTATCGTTTCGATCTAGAGGACAGGGACAGCGACCACTATCCCCTTGTCGTGCTGGTACGGCCTTTGGCCCTCGGCCTTTGCTTTGCCTATGTGCCCCACGGTCCGGTACTCCCCGCGCCGGGAACGGACAAGGGCCAGTACCTGGAAAAACTCGCCCAGGCAATTCTCGCGCGAATAAAAGATAAAATTCTCTTTATCCGTTTCGACCTGGACTGGGAGCTGGATGCTGAGCTTAGGGAATCGGAGCTTTTCTCCTCCGGAAAAAGACTCAAGAAGGGCGCTCCGGTGCAAGTGCCCGACACGGTACTGCAGAACCTGCAGCCGGATGAGGCCGGCATTCTGGCTGCGATGAAGCCAAAATGGCGCTACAACATCAAGCTCGCCGAAAAGCGGGGCGTGAGGGTAACGCGCCACGGCGCCGAGGCGTTGCCGATTTTCTACGCCCTCTATCGGGAAACCGCCGTCCGGGACGGCATTTCTATACACCCCCTCGCATATTACGAAAAACTATTCGCCGCAGCGGACCAAGCCAGCCGACAGGCTGTAAAGCCCGAGCTCTCGGTCTGGGTGGCCAGGCACGAATCCCAAGCCCTGGCTGCCATAATAACGCTCCACTACGATAAAACCGCGACCTACCTCTACGGCGCTTCATCCGGCGAAAAACGCAACTTCATGCCCACCTACGCGCTCCAGTGGGCAGCCATGCAAGCCGCAAAAGCCTCGGGCTGCATGAAATATGACTTTTTCGGGATTCCGCCCACCGGGGAACCGGGACACCCCATGGCGGGATTGTACCTTTTCAAGACCGGGTTTGGGGGGAGTATCATCCACCGGGCGGGGGCAGTGGATTACCCTGCCAAGCCCCTGCTGTTCGGACTTTTCAGGACCTTGGAAGGGCTGAGGCTGCTCTGGCATAAAAAAATACGCAAAGCCCTGCGGCAGGCTAGTTCCTGATTTCTGGGAAGACTAGTCCCTCGAAAATATAGAGCTCTGCCCTCCGGTCTTTCCAACTGTCTGGCGCAAGGCCGGCCTTGTAGCAAACCTGTTCGAGAAAGCCGTACCTGTCCCAGCCATATTCCACCGCCACCTGGGGCAGCAGGACACCAGAGCGACCCCAGTA
The DNA here is from genome assembly GCA_023421875.1 of Spirochaetota bacterium. Classification (GTDB taxonomy): domain Bacteria; phylum Spirochaetota; class Spirochaetia; order Treponematales; family Rectinemataceae; genus UBA2256. The sequence continues at coordinate 2,474 of JAEZSM010000062.1, forward strand.
CGAAATGTATACACCGTGGCGGCCGACAATGAGCTCTTCCGGATTCCTGATTCTTTGCATGGGACCAAGCAGACTGATCTCTATGCTGATCGAATCCAGTTCTTCCTCCCTGAGTCCGTCGAAGCGGGGATCTTCGAAGGCTGCAGCCCTGGCCATCTGGGCTACCGTCTCGGCGATGGGAAGGTCGCTGATCATCCTGCCGATACAGCCTCTGAGGCGATCGTTTTTGTGCAGCGTAACAAAGGCCCCGAGCCTGTAGTCGGGACCCGGGAATTCCGGGATCGGGGTTTTTCGGAAGCAGCCTTCGATTGATCGCCGGGCAATGGTGCAGAGTGCCTTCTTTTGTTCATCAGAAAGCTGCAGCTCCATGACCTACCTCGAAAAAGCGGCGGCCCCGTAGCCCACCACCGGGTCTCCGGGTTCGCATAAGGCTGCGGAGCTGCCCATGCCCAGGATCCGGGCATCCATTCCAGACGACAGGGAGCTCCTCATATAGGCTTGGATGATCCTTCCTCCGCAGAAGGATGAACCGTCTTCAAAATAGCCGCGCAAGGCCTCATGGTCTCCCTGCTCGATAGCCTCCAGAATGCCTGCGCTCTTACTCAAGCAGATGTCCGGATTGGCATCGACGGCCAGGTTGCTGGTCAGGACGAAAAGACTCGTCCCGATCCGGTCGCCGAGCAAAAAGTGCAGATTGGCCAAAAGGCTGTCCAGGGTTTTTTCATCGCAGGCGCTTACGATCACCGGTATGATCAGGGCGGAAGGGCAGATCCTGGCGGCGAAGATGAGCTGCATCTCTATGGCGTGCTCCTCAAAATGAGGAATATCGCTGGCCTGGACCTCGGTGCTGGAATGCAGAAGTCCGTGCACCAGGGCCCTGTCAACATGGAACGTTCCAGTGGGCAGGAGAAATTCGTGGACCTTGGGTAAAAAAACCCCCTGATCGAAGCTCCGGTGGGAGGGACTGATGAGAATCATGGTCCCTATCTCCCTGGCGGCCGCCGCTTTCCATGCCCTGGCGGCTATGCTGCCCGAATACTCCAAGCTGCCGTGTGGACTTACTATAGCCGAGCAGTGGCCGGGCGGAGCATCGACGTTATCCAGAAGGCTGACTATTCTGCTGTCCAGTTCCGGGGCCGAGGAAGGATAGAAAAGTCCGGCCACCATCGGTTCTCGTCTGTGGTCGGGGCTTGGATGCCGGGGTCCTTCTTCCGCATCATGCATACTGCTAGTATAAGGTGGTATTCAGTAATTTCAAGAATTTTATTTTCCGGAGGCTAGAACGATGAGAATTTTGATCGTCGACGACGAGGCTAGAATGGCGGAATCCATCAGGGATTACTTTCAGCCCGAGGGTCTCGAATCGGATCTGGCTTCCAACGGAATTCAGGCGAGGCGCATGCTCGAAGAAAGTGCCTATGACGCACTGGTATCGGACCTCAGGATGCCCGGCATGGATGGCATGCAGCTGCTGCGCTGGGTGAGGGAGGAAGGTCCCAACCTGCCTGTGATCATGATTTCGGCCCACGGCGACATCCGGGATGCCGTCGATGCCATGAGGGAAGGGGCCTACGACTACCTGGTCAAGCCCTTCGATCCCGACGAGCTTTTATTGAAGGTCCGCAAGGCTGTGGAAAACCGCAGACTCCGTCTTTCGGTTGCGGCGGGCATGGCGGGCAAGGCAAAAGATGAGATGATCGGAGACAGCCCAGCCATGCGCGAGGTGGACAGGATTCTCGCCAAGGCTTCCCCCACAGGCGCCACCATTCTGATAACAGGAGAGAGCGGCACCGGAAAGGAAGTAGCCGCCAGAGTTTCACATCGCTATTCCCGGCGCGAAGGTCCCTTCGTGCCCATCAATATGGGGGCCTTCCCCGAGCAGCTTTTGGAGAGCGAACTCTTCGGGTACGAAAAAGGCGCCTTTACCGGCGCAGACAGCCGAAAACAGGGCCTGTTCGAAAGCGCCCAGGGGGGCAGCCTTTTCCTGGACGAAATCGCCGAGCTCCCGCTGCATCTCCAAGTAAAACTGCTGCGGGTCATTCAGGAGCGCAAGGTGCAACGCCTTGGCTCGCTCAAGGGTACGCCCGTGGATCTGCGCCTTGTCGCAGCCACGAACAGGGATTTGGAAAAGGAAGTCAAGGAAGGCAGGTTCAGGGAGGATCTCTATTACCGGATAAACGTGATCCGAATCCAGATACCTCCGCTCAGGGAAAGGTCGGAGGACATCCCGCTCCTCGCGGGAGCCTTTCTAGCCAGGGTCTCAGGCAACATGGGGAGAAAATCTATGGAGCTGGGCGACGAGGCTATCCGCTTTTTGATGAGCTACGATTTTCCGGGCAATGTGCGGGAACTGGAAAACGCCATAGAGCGGGCGTGCATCCTGAGCGAGAGTGACACGCTCAGGGCAAGGGATTTCGAGTTCCTCAAGGGCGGTAAAACAAGCTGGAACGGAAGAGAGCAGCCGCAGCAATCCACCGCGGCGGCGAGTCTGGCCTTCGGTGCCGGGGAGAGCCTGGAAGCGCTGGAACGCAAGGCTATCCTTTCAGCACTGGAGCGCAACGCCTATCACAGGGAAAAGACCGCCGACGAGCTGGGGATAACCAGGAGGACCTTGCTGAACAAGATAAAAGCCTATGGCCTGGAAGCTGGAGCTGATGCTGAAAGAATCTGACAAAAGATGCTCATTTGTCATCCATGACAGGTTTTGCTTGACAGCCTAAAAGAGCTGAACCATAGTAGAACGATCATTCTATAAACGCGCAACTAAATATCAAGGAGGCTCGAATGAAGAAAACTGTCATGACAGTAGTGCTCTTGGCCGCGGGCTTGGCGATGGTATTCGCCCAGACCCCAGTAAACCTGTACGGCAGAGGAGCCCAGGGAGTGAACGGCGTAGTAGCCGCCGCCAAACCCGAGGCATCCCAGGTGGGCGTCGATATTCTCAAAGCCGGCGGCAATGCGGTGGACGCGGCCATAGCCACGGCCTTCGCATTGGGCGTGCTGGAGCCCAACGCCTCCGGAGTAGGCGGCGGCGGATTCATGATCATAAAAATGGCCGACATGGCCGAAGCCGTGGTGGTCGATTTCAGGGAGACGGCACCGGCTGCAGCCCACGATAAAATGTACCTGGGTGCCGACGGCAAGGTAATTCCCAAATCCACATACGAGGGCGGCCTCTCTGTGGGCGTCCCCGGCGAGGTCAAGGGACTGCTTTATGCCTTTGACCACTATGGTTCGGGCAAGCTCTCCAGGATGGACATCATCCAGCCGGCCATCAGTTGGGCAGTGAAGGGCGTTCCCGTCACCGTCAACCTTGCAACCATAATCAAGGACAATTACGAAAAACTGGTCAAATATGAAGAGGGCACCAAAATCTACCTGGACGATGGGCTTCCCTTCGAGGTAGGCGACAGTTTCACCAACCTGGACCTGGCAAACACCCTGGCCAAGATAGGCATCTATGGCGAGGACGCGGTCTACAAGGGCGAAATCGCCCAGGCCATCGTGGACGAAGTCCGCAAGAGAGGCGGCGTGCTCTCCCTGGAGGACCTGGCCAACTATGAGGTCAAGATCCGCAAGCCCGTCGAGGGTACTTACAGAGGCTACACGGTCCTCTCAGTGCCTCCCGCCTCCTCGGGCGGCACCCACCTGGTGCAGATGCTCAACATCATGGAGAACTTCGACGTTGCCGCATCGGTACAGGGCAGCGCGGCCAACGCCCACCTCTGGGCCGAGACCCTCAAGATGACCTTTGCCGATCGCTCCAAGTTCATGGCGGACACCGATTTCGTAAAGGTGCCCTTAGCTGGCCTTAGCTCCAAGGACTACGCCAAGACCCTGGCCGCCAAGATCGATAAGGCCAAGCCCATGGCATCAGGCACGGCTGGCGATCCCTCCAAGTACGAGTCTGGATCCACCACCAGTCTTTCGGTCATGGACAAAGACGGCAACATGGTCAACATCACCAAGTCCATCAACTACTTCTTCGGCTCCGGCGTTGTGGTTCCCGGTACCGGCATCATCATGAACGACCACATGGACGACTTCGTGCCGACCCCCGGATCGGTCAACTCTGTCCAGCCCGGCAAGCGCCCTCTCTCCTCCATGAGCCCCACACTGGTTCTTGATCCCAAGGGCAGGTCCTTCATGACCCTAGGCTCCCCCGGCGCCACCAGGATATTCCCCACAGTAGCCCAGGTTATCTCCAACGTAGTCGACTTCGGCATGCCCATCCAGGATGCCATTCTGGCTCCACGAGTCTTCCAGATGGCCTCCGGCGCCATCAACCTCGAAGGAAGGTATTCCATCAACGCCTACGAGGCGCTTAAGAAGATGGGCCACACCGTGACGGTACGCGGTGACTGGGACGCCTACTTTGGCGGCGTGCACGCAGTCCTCTACGACTATGATGCAGGCCTCCTCTATGGCGGAGCAGATCCCCGCAGAGATGGCCAGGCAGCGGCCTATTGATCACTTCAGGCCTAATTCTGTAGTTTGATTTCCGCGGGGCGCCGCCGGCCTGAGTGGCGCCCCGATTTTTATTCGATTTGCCGTCGGCAGGGCCTTGCATGCCGTGCTCAGGCTATTTACTTTCTGCGAGGAGCCTAAGGTGTCAGAATTACTCATTTTCATCATCATGGTTGGTGTTTTTGCCGCCGTATCCTTTGCCCTCAAGTGGCCGGTGTCTATCAGCATGCTCTTTGCCGCCGTGGCGGGGGCTATGGCGGGAGGCAAGGGCCTCCCTGTGCGCCACCTGGTGGAGGGAAGCTTCGGTTATGTGGATACGATATTGACTATTTCCACGGCCATGATTTTCATGAATGCATTCAAGGAATCGGGAGGTCTCGAATCCCTCTCCACCGCTGTTATACGGAAATTCCATAAAATTCCGGCGCTACTGGTGATTCTTCTCATGTTCGTTGCCATGTTTCCCGGGATGATAACCGGCTCATCCAGCGCAGCGGTGCTCACCGCCGGAGCGGTGGTGGCGCCGATCTTAGGCCTCATGGGCATTCCAACCCCTCAAATTGCAGCCTTCATCGCCATGGCGGGCATCCTTGGTATGATAGCGCCCCCGGTAAACGTCCCCGCCATGATCATCGGCGGCGGCATCGACATGCCCTATGTCGGCTTTGAGATACCCCTGATGCTGCTTACCTTTCCGCTGGCTATCCTCTCGGCTCTCTGGTTCGGCTACCGCTACACAAAGAAGACCGATATGAAAAAAGTCCTCACCACTCTGGACAGCACCGTCCTGGACAAGTATGGGGCATTCAGGCTTTTTTCTCCCGTCATCCTGGTCCTCCTGCTCATGGTTGCCGACAGGGCTTTTCCGAAATACTCGAGCTTAGGAATGCCCCTCATCTTCACCATTGGAGCCGTCCTCGCCTTTTTTACCGGCAAGCGTTTCAATGTGCTTTCTGCCGCCAGGGTGGCGGTGGAACAGGCATTGCCTGTACTGGGCATACTGGTGGGCGTCGGCATGTTCATTCAGATCATGACCCTCACCGGCGTACGGGGCTTTATCGTCGTAAACGCTCTTTCTGTGCCGCCAGCCCTACTGTATCTCGCCATTGCCGTGTCCATACCGATATTCGGGGCCGTCTCTGCATTCGGTTCGGCCAGTGTCCTCGGCGTTCCATTCCTCCTGGCCTTGCTGCAGCAAGATCAGATCATTACTGCGGCCGCCCTTTCCCTAGTCTGCGCGCTTGGGGATTTTATGCCTCCCACCGCGCTGTCGGCCATATTCGCGGCCCAGGTAGTGGGTCTTAAAGGTTATGGCTCGACAATTAAAAAACTGATTATCCCATCCCTGGTTGTCGTGGCTTGGGCGCTTATATTCATCATTTTTTCCAAGCAAATTCGCGGGATGCTGTAAGGAGGCCCTGGTATGAAAATTATCTATCTGACCATATTGGCTGGGGTGCTGGGGCTTTGTCTTTGGAGTCTCTTGAGCGCCAAGAAACCCAGTGTCCAGGCTACTGCTGCGATGGTGATCGTTCCCCTCGTGCTGCGGCTCTTGCTTATCAACTAGGAGGTGAAACGATGAAAAAGCATCAGATCAGCGCAATCGGTTTTCTTATCCTCGCTCTGGCTGCGGCGGGTATCGCCGGAGCTTCCTTCCTCACTATGAGGGAAAGCGAATACATTGCCAAAGGCCCGGGAGTCAGCGAGATTAAAATGCTCTCCGACTGGTTCCCCGATCTGGCGGGCGGACCCGGCGATACGGAGGTCTACATTTTCAAG
>JAEZSM010000129.1 GCA_023421875.1 Spirochaetota bacterium
CTTCCATACTCTCCGACGAGTTCATGGCCGATGTCCTGGCTGATCGCGAGGCAGAGGTAGCTAAAGCCGAGGCCGACGTCGCCATAGGCGAGGCTATGACCAGGATGGCCTGGGCCGAGAACAACGAGATCGACAAGGATTACCCCGCCGAGTACAAAGAAGCCTCAGCCGCCATGGAAGGTGCCGAGCTGGCCTATGCCAACGAGCGCTACGCCCCTGCCACTACCCTGGCTGAGGAAGTCTCTTCCATACTCTCCGACGAGTTTATGGAGAAGGTGCTTGAGAGCAGGACACCCGAGGCTATTCAAGCGGCGCAGGATGAAGCGAAAAAGACTGAGGAAACCCAGAAAGCCGCCGACGCCAACGCTGCCGCCAAGGATAGCGCCTACCTGGAGATCGACAATGCCCAGGCCCGCTACGACTGGGCCAAAGACAACAACGCCGAAAACAACTACCCCGATCTCTTCGCCAAGGGCGGCGCCGACCTGGCCAAGGCCAAGCAGGCCTATGGCGATGGCAAATTCCTCGATGCCTCTGCGTTGGCCAAAGAAGCCATGAAATCCCTCTCCAGCATCAAGGCCTTCGCCGATCTGCCGGCGGTCTATATCGTACGCCTGATCCCCGAGCGCAGGGACTGTCTGTGGAGAATCGCCGAGTATCCCTTCATCTACAACAACCCGCTCAAGTGGCCGGTTCTGTACGAAGCGAACAAGAAGACCTTCAAGGACCCCTCCAACCCCGATCTGATCTTCCCCGATCAGGTCCTGAATATCCCCGCCATCAAGGGCGAAACCCGCTCCGGCACCTGGGATCCCAAGAAGACCTACAATCCGCTTCCGAAAAAGTAAGCGACACCGATGGGGAGAATAGCATTCTCCCCGGAGATGCAAAGGGCCTGCCGCGAAAATGCGGCAGGCCCTTTTTATTATGTCTGGCTGGAAGATCAGGGCAATTTCTGGCGCTCTGTATCCATTTGGAAGAATTCCTTCAGGAGCCTGCAGACAGCCTGGTGGTCAGCGCTGTCGATCGTCTCTCTGGCGGCGTGCATTGAGAGCATGGGATGGCCTATGTCCATGCAGCGGAAACCGAGCCTTGCCGCCGTAATGGGGCCGATCGTGCTACCCGGCTGGCTGTCGGCCCTGGCCATGTATTTTTGCCAGGGAATCTGGGCTTTCTGGCAAAGGTTACTGAAAAGCGCCTCGGTGAGGCTGTCGGTGGCATAGCGCCGGGACGCGTTGAGCTTGAGGGCGGGGCCGCCCCCGAGCCGCGGTGAGAACCGTGGGTCGTATTTTTCCGCATAGGCCGGGTTCAAGGCCTGGGCGGCATCTACCGATACGCAGAGCGAACGGGCGCCCGCCCTGTAAAAATCCTCTGCAGAACCCCTGAGGCCCAGATTAATCCGGGCCAACAGATCCCTCAAGAAACTCGAATCGGCGCCCTGGGGACTCCGCGAACCGATTTCTTCGGCGTCCATGAAGCAGGCGACCTGGGTAGAAAGTCCCGGCTTGGCTGCGCAGAATGCCTGACTGACAGCGCTGCAGCCCGCCAGATTATCCAGCCGCGGAGCGTTCACCAGCGTACCCATATCTCCTCTACCCAAACGCGCTGCCTTGTCGGGATCGAAAAAGGACAGGTCCATGCTCAGGATGCTGTCTTCCCCCAGGCTCAGTTCTCTTGCGAGCTTGGAAATAAGCCAGCGCCCAGCATCGGTCGCGGAAGCATCGGCGCCCAGGTTGTCGACTAAAACGGGCAGATGAAGGTTGGCCTTCAGCTCCATGCCCTTGTTGAGTTCCCTGTCCAGATGAATCGCCAAGCCTGGGATGACCCCCAAGGCTTCGCCGGAATTGTAAAGATACGACCTGTAGCCATCCTGGTCTTTGACAATGAGTTGCCCGGCCAGGCCGAGAGGCCGATCCAGCCATCCCGAAAGGATCGCCGAGCCGTAGACTTCGACGGCAAGCCTCAGCATCGAACGGTCCTTAAGCTCGGCCCCCGGCCTTAGCTTGATGCAGGGACTGTCGGTATGGGCCCCCGCTAGAAGGAAACCGGAACGACTGGGCGGATGGAATCCGGGGCGGAAGGCTACCAGGGCTGTGCCTCCCCTGCTCACAAAGTAGGCAGCCCCCGGTTCCAGCACCCAAGGATCTTCTTCTTTCAGTTCCTGCGCTCCCCTGGCGGTAAAAAATGCCGACAGGTTCTCCACCGCATGGTAGGGTGTTGGCGTGGCGTCTATAAACTCGCAAAGGCTTTTCGCGCTGTCGCTCATCTTAGGCGCTTCCTTCCAGGCTCGCTTCATGCCTGTTTCGTTCCGACAACGCTGGCTTCTGCAGTTCCCTTAAATCGCTGAAAAGCGAAAACAGCTGTGTTCGCAGCTCCAGGATTTCGGCTTTAAGGGAAGGATCACCCCTGGTGATTTCCTCCTCCATCGCCCTGCAGGCCGCCTTGAGCCCCAAATCGCGCACCAGGGCCAGCCGCTTAAGTCTTGCCAGGACGCAGAGGTCCAGGGGCGAATAGGCCCTCCTGCCGAAGAGATCCTTTCGGGGCGCCAAGAAGGGAACTTCCTTTTCCCAGAACCGCAGCGTCGATGCAGGCAGGCCGAGGAGGGCTTCTACTTCGCCGGTACTGTAGGATTTCATGGCTTTTTCCTGGCGTTCCAGTCTTTCCGGGAAGCCTTGAGTTCCAGGCTCAAGGGTATGCCGTCCAGGCCGAATTCTTTGCGTAATCTATTTTTAAGAAAGGAAACATAGGATTCCGGCACGACATCGGGCCTGGTGACGAACACGATGAATTTCTGGGGATTGGCCGAGGTCTGCACCGCGTAGCGAAGCTTAAATCTCGTACTCGGACCAACCGGGGGCGGGTTGGTCTCAACCCAATGAGTAATTGCCTTATTTAATCGGGAGGTCTCTATTTTCCTGTTGAGCATGGCATAGATGGAAATAACCGTATTCATGAGCTTGTCCAGGCCGCTGCCTTCCTTGGCCGAAACGGCCACCACCGGGGCATAGGCCATCTGACCAAAAAAGAACCTGAGCTTGTCCCTGGATGCCTCGAAGGTGTTTTTTATCTCGGGCATGAGATCCCATTTGCTCAGGGCGAAAATCACGCCCCTGCCTTCATCCACAGCGAAGGATGCAATCTTTTTATCCTGGTCGGTTAGTCCTTCCTGGGCATCAATCATGAGAATCACAATATCTGCCTGGCTGACCACCGCGATAGAGCGGGTGACCGAGTAATACTCCACATCGTCCTGCACCTTCTTCTTGCGCCGTATACCTGCGGTGTCCAGGACTACAATGCCCCTGCCCTTCCAGGTAAAGCGCCCTTCGACAACGTCTCTCGTGGTGCCCGGGACTTCGCTCACAATACTGCGCTCTTCCCCCAACAAGATATTGAGAAGGCTGGACTTGCCGGTGTTGGGTTTTCCCATGATTGCGATGCGGATATCGGCCCGCTCCGCATCGACGGCTCTAACCTGGGAAAAATCCAATCGTTTAGCGATTTTTTCTATCAGAATATCGATGTTCCGGTTGTGCTCGGCCGAGATGAATACCACATCGTCGTAGCCCCAGCGGAGATGAGTCCAGGCCTGGTTATCCCGGTCCGGCGAGTCGGCTTTGTTCACAACCAGGACCAGGCGCTGGCTCATCGGACGAAGCAGGGCGGCGAACTCTTCGTCTTCCGGGGATATGTCGGTCGCGTCGACGATAAAGAGCAGAAGTTCCGCTCTGGAAAGCACTGAGAGACTGCGGGCGACCACCAGGTCGTCCAGGCCTTCACGCTCTAGCTTGAAGCCGCCCGTATCCACCAGCCTGCAGCGGGAGCTGCCGTCGGGCAGAAGGAATTCGGCTTCGATGGGGTCCCGGGTAACGCCGGGTCTGGGGTCCGTTATCGCCCTGCGCTTGTGCAGCAGCCGGTTGAAGAGGGTCGATTTTCCCACGTTCGGCCTGCCCACGAGCGCTACCATGGGAAGGTTTTCATAGCGCAGAAGCTCCCGTTCGAGCACCGCTGCCGTTCCTGGTTCCGCTTCCGTCCCTGGCTCTGCCGATACCGATGTTCTGCGCTTTACCGACTGTGCCGGCTTGGCTGAGGTTCCCTTCCGAGCACAGGCGATTTTTTCTTTCTTTCCCATGGAATACCTGCCTAAGCCTTGAATCGACTGGCGATATAGGTCGCCACTTGCGTTGAACTGGTCATATGCGTTACAGCCTCAGCGAGGTTTTCTGCATCTTCCAGTTTTTGAGAAAAGAGAAAGCTTTTTACAAAAGGTATGGAGACTGCGGACATGGAAAGCTCCCGGAGCCCCATGCCGACTAAAAGAAGCGCGGCCAGGGGATCGGCGCCCATTTCGCCGCAGAGGCTCACCTCGATCTTCGCCTTTTTTGCGGCCTCGATTGTCGTGCGGATGAGGCGGAGCACAGCCGGATTGAAGGGATCGTGGAGGTAGGCTACCTTTTCGTTCCCTCTGTCCACGGCCATGGTGTATTGGATTAGGTCGTTGGTGCCTATGGAAAAGAAATCGGCGCTCCGGGCAAGGATATCAGAGCAGAGGGCAGCGGAGGGCACTTCGATCATGATGCCCGCCTTTATCTGGGCCGGCACCTCGAGCCCGCGCATGCGGCATTCCCATTGGGCTTCCTCAAGGATTCCACGGGCGCGCACCAGTTCTTCCACGGTGCTGATCATGGGAAACATGATGCGCAGGTCTCCGAAAGCCGCTGCCCGAAGCAGGGCTCTCAGCTGCGTGCGGAAGATATCGGTTTTGGAGAGGCAGAAGCGGATTGCCCGCCAGCCCAAGAGGGGATTTTTTTCATCCTGGGCTCCCAGTTCGGGCAAAACCTTGTCTCCGCCGATATCCAGCGTCCTGATTGTGACAGGCTTGCCTTCCATGCCTTCCACTACTTTTTTATATGCCTTGAACTGGGCTTCCTCACCCGGGATATGGCCACCGAGAAAGAGAAATTCCGAGCGGAAAAGCCCTATACCGTCTGCCCGCTGTTCAAGGACGGCTTCGAGCTCCTCGGGCACTTCAATATTGGCCTTCAAGAGGATTCGCTGCCCATCCTTGGTAGCCGCAGGGAAATCCCTCATGCCAGAAAATTCTTTTTCCCTGGCTAGCCTCCGGGATCGGGCCGCTTTTTCCTTTTTCAGCGCCCCTTCATCGGGGTCTATTACCACCAGCCCTTTGTCCCCGTCCACGATTATGGAGCTGCCGCCCTGTACATCAGCCATGAAAGGACCCAATCCGAGGACGGCAGGAATGCCGAAAGCCCTGGCCAGTATTGCCGCATGACTTGTACGGCCTCCAGCCTCCAACGCTATGCCCCTGATTTTTGTCCTCGCCATGCCCACCATGTCCGAGGGTAAAAGGTCCCGGGCGACAAGGATGACGTCATTTTCCAAATCGCCGAGACTGAAGCGCTCCCGGTGCAGCAAATGCCCTAAAACCCTGTGGATGACATCGTGGACATCCGATACCCGCTCCTGGATATAGGGGTCCTGGGAGGAGGAGAGCTGGTCTATCATCTCCTGTTCCAGAGTGAAAACAATGCTCTCGACATTCATCAAGGTGCTATGCAGTCTTTCCTGTACCTGCTCCAGGACATCGGGGTCGTCCAGCATGAGAAGATGGGCGTCAAAGATCGCAGCCTGCTCTTCCCCGGCCTCGGTCAAGGCTTTTTCCCGGAGGTTTTTCACCTCTCCCTTCGCCTGGGCTACGGCTTCCTTATACCGTTCGAACTCCTCGGAAGCATCCTCGGATTGGATTGAGTAAGCAGGAATGGCGCTGCTGTAATCATCGGAATATAAAAAGGCCGAAGCGATGGCTGCGCCTGGTGAAGCGGCAACGCCGCGGAGTTCTCGCATGGAAGGAATGTAGCAGATATTAGTTCTATCGTCAAACGTAGAGCCCTCTACCGCTGTCTTTAGAATGGCATTCTATAGCGGGGAATCCTGTCTGAATCCCCAAGCGATGTGCAGAGTCTGTATAATAAGAGAATCCAATGCCCTAGGAACACTGCTCGGTTATTGAAGCACGTTGATAGGATTCACGGACTTTCCGTTTTTATACACGGTAAAATGCAAATGCGGCCCCGTGCTGTACCCTGTATTCCCTGAAAGCCCCACCCTATTTCCCCGAGGCACATACTGACCCTTTTTGACCAAAATGGATGAAAGATGGGCGTAGAGGGTTTGCCAGCCCGCGGGATGACGAAGCATGACATAGTTGCCCATTATGGGAGAGTACCCAGCCTCGCTCACGCTGCCTTCCATGGCCGCGGCGACCGGTGTTCCCGAAGGCACGCCGATATCGATGCCGTTATGGAAACTGTTTTTTCCGGTAAAGGGGTCCCGTCTCCAGGAATACCAGGATGTAATGTAGCCGCGGACGGGCCAACGGAAAAGATCGCCGGCTATTTCCCGTAAAACCACGCTAGGCAGTTTTGCATCGGGCAGAAAGAGCATTCTGCCAGCGTCGAGCTCGTTTTTCATCAATCTGTTCGTCACGATAAGCCGATCCGGGGAAATGCCATGTTTCTCCGCGATTACCTCGACGCTGTCCCCTGATTTTGCCTGGTAGAGAATGCCCGACATATTGGGGATCTTCAGTAGCTGGGCCGGCTGGATCGAACGGGCCGCCTGAATGTCGTTGACGCTGAAAATCGTATCGACGCTAACTCCGTAGCTTTCAGCGATGCCCGATATTGTATCTCCCCGCTTAACCTGGTAGACGGAATAAAACAAACCCTCCTCTTCCTCCTCTTGCGATTCGGAATCGGGGACAATCGTGCTAAAATCGACACTTCCCACCGCGTAGTCTGGTCCCGGCATAGGCCTGAAGCTCGAACCAATCAGGGCTATGAGACAGAGTACGGTAAAAAGCGTCTTAAGCAATGAGGATACGCTGGCTATCCTCAGGAGAATATCTGCATGCGAAGGTCTGGATCGCAGCCTCACCATTCGCTCCGGTTTCAATAGGATCTTGACAGTATAACGAAGCCACGCAACAGGTGCAATCGCTTTTTTTAGCGCTGCGGTTTAAACCCTTTTAAGCCAGACTGTTTTTTCGCCATACCCTTGCATGCATGAAACCGATGCATTATGGTTATTTTATTATGATAGGAAAGAAACACCTACTTGCTGCAACTTTCATCGCCATCTTCGCATGCGCGGCAGCGGCTTTCGATATTAACCCTGCATCCATATCCGTCAGCACGAAGTCGGCCACCAGTCCCGGCCAAGCCATTGTCAGCATCAGCGCCGATCCCTCCGATGCCTGGATATCCATAGACGGGGGCACCGCCTCCTCTTCCAACTGGTCGGGTACCCTCGCTCCGGGCTCCCATGTGATTTCAGCCTGGGCAAAGGATTACTATCCGGCCCAATTTTCGATCACGGTAGCGGAAAACACCAAGTATACCGTCTTTCTCGAGCTCGAGCCCCATACAGGCTACCTCGTCATGGAGATTTCCCCTATAGACGCATCTGTCTATGTGGACGGACAGAAGGTCCAGGGCTACATGGTAGAAATTCCCGTGGGCAGGCGCTCCGTATCGATACGCAAATTCGGCTACGAGGAGCAGAAATTCAACCTCGTGGTTCAATGGCAGCGGACCTCGATTCTCAACGTGAATCTCAGCCCCTCGGCTTTTGAGATTAGAGAGTGGAAGCTCAAGCCTGAAGTTTTCAATCCGTCCAACAAGGGAACGTATGGACAATCGGTTTTGAGCTTCACCATTACAGCGCCGGGGCGGGGACAGCTGCGGGTTATCGACCAGAGAGGCACGCTCTACCTAGAAAAGGAGCTGCCGGTCTTTACAACCTGGTCACAGAGCTTCTCCTGGGACGGAAAGGACAGCGAGGGAAAAATCCTGCCTGACGGCGACTACCTCCTTGCCCTTTCTCTCTGGCCTCTCTCTCAGGAAGCCAGCACTGCCGAAACCGACGAGGGACAGATCGAGCCTGAACCATCGATTGTCTTCACTACTAAACTCAGAATCGATTCCAGTTTATTGATTGTTCCTTCGGGCGCCCAGGCAGCCCGCCCGGGTCTTCTGTATTTTCCGGATCCGAAAATTTCGGACCTTCTTCCAGGAAGCGCCGAATTGCTGGGTAGCTATCCCCGCGGAGGATCGCTGGCCCTGGGCTTCAAGTTGGGCTCATCCACAATGATAGCCCTCGAGGGATCCTACGACATTGAACCTGCGGTAGGCTTCGCCCTCTCCTTTATGCAGGGACTAGGCTCCGCCGCGGGCATGGATTTTGCCCTCCTCGGCCGCTTTGCCTGGAACAGCTCCACCTCTCCCTACTATCCCGGCGCCGCATCGGAGGCCGAGATAAGCATTCCCCTGGCATACGCCCTGGGAGGTCTGCGTTTCGGCATAGCTCCCGGACTTGTCTATGATTTCTCGCTCTCCAGCATCAAAGGCAGGGCTGGACTAGGCCTCTGGTACGAGAATCAAAGCATTGTGGCGGGACTCTCGGCCCAGGGGGACATAGGGAGCTCCCTGCCGATGACAGCGGCCAATCCGCTGCGGCTAGGGCTTGAAACCAGGGTTCTTCTGGATAGTCTGCCTATATCGCTGATGTTGCGACTTTCCGGCGACCTTGATCCAGGCTTGAGCTCTCCCGCCGCAAGCCTCGGTTTCGGCGTAGCCTGGTGAGGGGGGATGACCCCGGGGTTCAGATCAGCGCCAAGGTTTCTGTCCTTCCCTGCGGGAGCTACGACCCCGGGCTCCTAGACAGATGTATTGCCCAGGCAGCCGAGGCTGCGGGCTTTCCCGATATCGCCGGAAAGAGGATCCTTGTAAAACCTAATCTGCTCAAAGCCGCCGCTCCCGAAGAGGCTGTTACCACCCATCCTGAATTTGTCGCCGCCGTGCTGCGCTTTCTGTGGAAACAGGGAGCGGCTTCCATCCAGGTAGGCGACTCGCCGGGGCATCAGAACGGCAGGGCTGTGGGCAAGGCTTCGGGCATTCTCCACGCCGCCCTAGACGGGGGTGCCACCTGGGTCGATTTTGTCCCGGGGGAACCCAGACCGGCTCCGGAGGCAAGGCTGGTCAAGAGCTTCAAACTGGCTTCGGCGCTGGATGACTGCGACCTGGTGGTGAATCTGCCCAAGCTGAAAACCCATCGTCTGGCATCCTACACCGGCGCCATAAAAAACCTTTTCGGACTTCTTCCCGGACTTGCGAAGAGCGCGATGCATCTCCGCTTTTCAGATAAGATACAGTTCGGAACCATGCTGGTCGACCTCGGGCTTTCGATCAAGAACAGCTTCCACTTTCTGGACGGCGTCGTGGCCATGCAGGGCGAGGGCCCCGGAAACGGTGAGCCCTACCCCCTCGGCCTTGTTTTCGCATCCAACGATGCGGCCGCGCTGGATTGGGTCGCCGCCTCGACCATTGGCTACGATCCTAGAAGAATACCGTACCTTACAGACGCGATCGGGCGGAGCGGCCGCGACCCGGATTCCCCATACATCGATACGGGATCGTATGTTGTGGACAAAAAACGGACAAAGGGATTCAAGCTGCTGCCCTATACCGCCCAGTCAAACGCTTCCCTATCGGAGATTCCCCACTACCTCGAACCCTTAGCCATGCGTTTTTTGGCCGAAAGGCCGATCTTCGACAAAGAACGCTGCATAGGATGTTCCGCCTGCATACGGATATGCCCAGCCGAGGCGCTGGAACTGGAACGGCTCAATGACGGGAAATACCAGGTCCGGATTGACGACAGGGCTTGCATCACCTGCTACTGCTGTCACGAGGTCTGTCCGGTCGGCGCCATCGCCATAGGCAAAATTCTCTGGAGGCCTGGACAGCAAAGGAAGCATAGATGAGCCACATGGATCTGAGCCGCTTTCTGGAGTTCGGCGACCCCAGCGAATACAGGAAGTTAACGCTGCCTGCCCCGCTGCTGCGGGACGGAAGGCTCGTAATCGATGCAGAAGCTCTCGCAGAGCTATCCAGGATCGCCTTTTCACAGATAGCCTTCAACTACCCTAAGGGCCATCTGGAAGGCTTGGCGGCACTGTTAAACGATGAAGGAAGCTCGCCGCAGGAACGTTTTGTCATAGAAACCCTGCTAAAAAACGCCGCCGTGGCCGCCGAGGGACTTTTTCCGATCTGCCAGGACACGGGCACCGCCCTGATCTATGGGTGGAAAGGGGAGCTCGTGGACTGCGTGGATCCTCTTTTCCACCACGGTGGCGATTGCGCGGGACTTTTGGCCCAGGGAGCCGGAAAGGCCTATGCGGAGCATAGGCTGAGGGCTTCCCAGCTGGGTCCGCTGACCGCGCTGGCCGAAGGCAACACAAAAGACAATCTGCCAGCCCTGGCTGATATACGCTCGGTCCCCGGCGATTGCCTCAGACTGCTCTTCGCCGCCAAAGGGGGAGGCTCCACCAGCAGGACCAGCCTTACGCTGGAGAGCCCGGCACTGCTCAGACCCGAGGCGCTGAAGGCGCAACTGGAAGCCAGGATCAAGTGTCTCGGTGTGGCAGGCTGTCCGCCGTATACGATCACCGCGGTGCTGGGCGGCGCTTCGGTCTCCCAAACCCTCTATGCACTGGAACTGGCCGGTCTCGGACTCCTGGATGCTTTGGCCGAAGAAGCCACGGGCGACGGAACTCCTGTGAGAAGCCGAAAGTGGGAAGCGGTCATGGCCGAAATCGCCGCCGAAACAGGTTTAGGCGCCCAATGGGGAGGGAGACGACTAGCCCTGGATACCCGTTTTATCCGCTTGTCCCGCCATGCCGCCACCCTGCCCTTCGCCCTGGGCATTGCCTGTTCGGCGCACCGCAAGGCTAGAGCCTTCGTGAATAAAGACGGTTGGTACCTCGAAAAAATGGAAGATGATCCGGCGCGACTTTTACCCAGAGAGGCGGATATTTTACCCGGAGCGGTGGAAATCGATTTTGATAGCCCCAAAGAACTCTGGCTGGAACAACTGCGGAACCTCGAGGCAGGCACCCCACTCCTGCTCTCGGGCAGCGTCACCCTCGCCAGAGACGCGGCTCACGCTCGGATTGCGGCAGGGTTGCGCACGGGAGCCGGAGCCCCCGGCTACATGACCGAACACCCAGTCTTTTACGCCGGACCCACCGAACCTGCTCCCGGCAGGGTTACCGGATCCTTCGGCCCTACCACCGCCTCGCGGATGGACCCGTATATGGAAGAACTGACCAAGGCAGGGGCATCCTTAGTAAGCATCGCCAAAGGCGCAAGAAGTGCCGCTGCGGCCAAGGCCATCGCGGCGGCCCGAGGCGTTTACATAGCCTGCATCGGCGGCGCCGCCGCCCTTACCGCACGAGATCATGTACTCTCGAGCCAGGTTGTGGATCATGCTGATTTGGGCATGGAGGCGATCCGTCTGGTGCGCCTCAGGGCACTCCCCGCTCTCCTTGTGATTGACTCGTCGGGCGGGAATTTCTATGCTTGATTTCCCATGAAATCAACGGAAAAACCGAACCTCACTGGGCGGAGATTCGGTACTACCTATTTTCTTTTCTTCGCTATCTACGGCATTTCTCCCTACCTCCAGGTTATCTTGCGAAGGCTTGGCTACAGCCCCGCCGCCGTGGGCCTTTTCCTGGGCATTTTCGAGTTGGTGGGCATAGCCGGCCCGATAGTGCTGGCGAGGAAAGCCGATGCCCTCGGACGCTTCAATCCATTTTTAATTGGCTCAGGCTTAGGAATTATCCTGGGCATGGGGCTCTTGGTTTCAGTGAATCACGCGATCGCCGCTGTGGTCGGCCTTAGCTTTGCCTCCCTGGGCTTAAAGACGCCGGTGCCCGTCCTGGACACAGCCCTGCTCAGGGCTATCGAATCGGACCAGAAGGAAGGAAAGGCGACACCCAGCTACGGACTCATGAGGAGCATAGGCTCCCTAGGCTTTGTCATCGTCACCCTCATTGTGCAGTTCGTCCCTGGTTTCGAGGCAAGCTCGCCTATGGTCATGGCCGGTGTCATGGCGCTTCTGGCAAGCGTTTTTCTTGTGGGTATCAAATGGCTCCCCGAGAGCGGGGACAGGATAACGGGGAAGAAAAAGCAAAAAGCGAGCTTTGGATGGATCGACACTGCCTTTCTTCTGGGCTTAGCGGTGATCATGCTGGGCAGGATCGCCATGGCTCCGGTGAATTCATTTTTCTCACTCTACCTGGTGGAATCCCTGGAATGGCAGGCGATCGGTGCCATGGCTGCCCTCGGCGCGGTGGTCGAAATACCCATGATGCTCCTCGCTTGGCGCTACATGTCCAAAAAAAGCCCGATGCAGGCAATATCCCTGGCTTCAGGCGCTATCGTCCTCAGACTCCTGATCTATGCCCTGGTTCCCACAAAAACAGGGGCTGTCGTCGGGCAGCTTCTCCATTCGCTCTGCTACGGTCTTTTTCAACCTGCCGCGGTAGCCTTTGTCAATCTAAAGACACCGCCGACGGAACGAACCACGGGAATGGCGATTCTCCTTGGAATAGGCATGGGACTGCCTGCCTTCCTTGGAAGCGCCTTAGGCGGACTGATCGTGGAATGGGCGGGGTACCGCTGGCTTTTCGCGTCCTTCAGCCTCTTCGCCATGGGGAGTCTAGCCCTGTATTACTCGAAGCGAAGCGCGCTCAACGCGGTGCGTTGACCCTGCCGACCCTGGGCTGCAATAGATCGGCCCTGCGGCGGGCTAGCGCCTGCGCAAGCTGGGCAAGCCCTCCCGGGCAAGGCGTTTTTCAGCCAGGAAGAGGGCGGTACACATAAGGGCGTGGCTGAGCTCCCCTTCACCCATGGAATCGAGGATTTCTGCGGCCGGGTAGAGGTCGGCATCGACAATTTCGTGCTCGTCCAGGTTCCGCGCAACGGCAGGATAGGGGTCCAGGGCGACAAAGACATGGAAGCGGTTGCCTTGGATTGCGGGGTTGGGATACACGGTGCCGGCGTGCAAGAGCGTTCCCGGATAGTAGCCCGTCTCCTCCGCCAGTTCCCTTGCTGCGGCCTTGTCCGGAGCCTCCTCGGTCTCCACTACGCCGCCCGGAAATTCCAGGCTAGGATTATCCGATCCGTGTCTGTACTGGCGCACCATGAGCAGTTTTGCATCTGCCCCCTTGCCCAGGACGGGGACTACCACCGCCCAGTCTCTGGCTTTGATGAGAGCAAAGAGACCCTGGCGTCCGTCGGGAGCCCGGCAGGTTTTTTCGTACACGGAAAACACACTGCCCGAATACATCATCTGAGTAGAGAGTGTACTCCACCGATCCCCGCCCCTGCCGTCGCCTGCCACCATGGGAAGCCTCCTGGCTGGACATCCTAACGAAGCGGGCTGGGAACGGCAAGCCTGCGGCGGCAGGGGCGGGGCGGGGCGGGGCCTCTGGAGAAGGGCGGAACGACTAGCGCAAAGCGCGATATTGCGTGTCCCCGACCGATGGGCTAGGATGATTCCATGCTCCAGGGTAAAGACCGATGAACCTGACAGTCGTTATTCCTGTCTACAACGAAGAAGAGAATCTCCAACCCCTCGCCCGGGCGATAATCGAAGCGCTGGACGGGCGGCAGCGGTTTACGATTCTTTTCGTGGACGACGGCAGCGAGGATGCGAGTCTCGGGCTGCTTAAAAAAATGGCCGCCCAGGATACACGAATTGCTTATCTGAGTCTCAGCAGAAATTTCGGCCACCAAGCCGCGCTCAGGGCCGGACTCGAGGCGGCCGAAGGCGACTGCGTTATAACAATGGACGGCGATTTTCAGCATCCGCCCGAGCTTATACCCTCCATGCTCGAGGCACATCGGCAGGGCTTTGACATTGTCGCTACCCGGAGACTCGACGCTACCGCCGGCGGAGGCAAAGGGCTCGCCCCCGGCAAAAGACTGAGCTCCCGATTCTTTTATGCACTCATGAAATGGCTGGGGGATGTCAAGATCGAACC
>JAEZSM010000182.1 GCA_023421875.1 Spirochaetota bacterium
CCCTTTATCTGCCTCGCGACGCTTTCGGACGAATCCCCTGATCCCGGCAAGGACGGACCCGGAGCCCTGGGCATCCTAGTCAAACCCTTTTCCGCCAAAGACCTCCTAGGGACCCTGGAGATAGCCCTCTATAGGGCAAAAATGGAAAAGCGACTGAGCGCCGAAGAAAAACGCTACCGGGAACTCTCCGATTTCAGCCTCTCCCCCCGCTGCCTGTCGACGCCGGAAGGAAGGATTGTAGAGAGCAACGCTGCCTTCAGAAGTCTGTTTTCACCCGTGGAGAATGATATTCTGCTAAAAGATTTTTTCTCCTCCTCCTCGGACTGGGAGATTCTTGAAAAGAGCCTACGGGAAGAAAAGCCAGTCCAGGGTAGGGAACTTGAGATGAAAGACTCGAGGGGAGGGGAACTGAAGATCACGGTCTCCATAGCGGAATTCGACGATCCTCGTTATGGCCCTTTGCTGTCTTGGGAATTCTTTGACCTTACGGAGGCGCAGCGCCTGAGGGAAGAACTGATGCAATCCCAGAAGATGGATGCCCTCGGCAGGCTCGCCGGCGGGATTGCCCACGATTTCAACAATATTTTGACAACCATTGTGGGGCATGCCGAGATGCTTCGCATGGATCTCGACGTCGGCAACCCGCAAGACAAGGATATCGAAGGCATCGGCGCAGCGGCTTCAAGGGCTACGAGGCTTACCCGGCAACTCCTCGGCTTCTCCCGCAAACAGCCCTATAAGCCCAGGGTGCTTGAACTGTCCCAGCTCTTGAAGGAAACCGAGGGCATGCTCAAGAAGCTTGCCGGAGAGGCGATCCTCTTTTCGCTCAGGCTTCCGAGTCTCGCCTTGCCGGTGTTCATAGATCCTATCCAGATCGAGCAAGCGCTGATGAACCTTGTGGTGAACGCCAGGGATGCCCTGCAGGGAAAACCCTCGGGATCTATCGCTGTCTTCGCTCACCGTAAAACCCTCGCCAACACGAGTCACCTCCGGGGACGGGAACTCAAAGCGGGCGACTACGCTGTGATCAGTGTCGCCGATACGGGCTGCGGGATTTCCCCCGCCATGGCGGATAAGATCTTCGATCCTTTCTTTACCACAAAGGGATTGCACAAGGGTACAGGCTTGGGTCTTGCGATCGTTGACTCGGTCATCAGCTCGGGCGGAGGCGCCGTGGAAGTAGTAAGCTTCCAGGGGGAGGGCAGCGAATTCAGGCTTTGGCTTCCCCTTGTCGCCGCCGGGCGCCGGAATGCCGCTCCCGACACGGAAGAATCGATGGACCAGGCCCAGGACGATTCGCTGGAGCTGCCCAAGGGGCTATCCCTGCTCATCGTGGATGACGATGAAGATTTGCTGGGCTTCCTTGCCTATGCAACAGCGCGAGCCGGCGCCCGGGTGAATACCGCCCGCAACGGGGGCGAAGCCCTCATGCTGGTGGAAAAACAGCGTTTTGAAGCCCTGGTCATCGATGTGAACCTGCCCGGGCTGAACGGCTTCGCCCTCTATGAGCGCCTTGCCCAGGCTCATTCGACCGAGGGTCTTCCCTGTATCTTCATTTCCGGCAGGACGGTACAGGAGGAAGGGGAGCGGTCGCTGTCCGAAAGCGCCCAGGGACAAAGCAAAGGCATTACCGGAGTATTTCCGATCCTGGAAAAGCCCTTTACCCCTTCACAGTTGATCAGGGCAGTAAAGGCAAGCATCGGATCAGGAGAGGATCATACGGTATAAGCGCTCTTCGAGCTCGCTGAAATCCTTAGAGCCGTAGCTCCGGGCCTCCCTGGGCGTTTCGATTGCGAGATTCTCCAGAAGCCGGGCTGGCCGCGAAGAAAAGACGAGTATCCTGTCGGCCAGGTAGAGGGCGTCCTGCACGTCGTGGGTTACAAAAATCGTCGTTCTGCGCTCCTCCCTCCACAATAGGGAAAATAGATCCATCAAATCGATCCGTAGTTTTAGGTCCACCGATGAAAAAGCCTCGTCCAGGAGCAGCACTTCGGATGGATAGGAAAAGGCCCTGGCCAGAGAAAGCCTTCGGCGCATTCCACCCGAAAGGGCGGGCGGCTTGAAGGAAGCATAGGCCTCGAGACCCGCGGCAGCGATAAAGCGCAGCGCCCGATCCCTGATATTCTTCTCATTTTCCAGGCCCGAGAGGGCAAAAAGTATGTTGTCCAGAGAGGAGAGCCAGGGCAGAAGGCGGGGATCCTGGAAGGAATAGGAAAAGCTCGCCTGGGGAAAACCGATGAGCCTGCCCGAGTCGGCAGGGATCAGACCGGCCAGGATATTGAGAAAACTCGTTTTTCCGCAGCCCGAGGGACCAAGAATCGCTGTGACCGATGAAGAAGGGAAGTCGGCGCTGATCCCTGCCAGGACCTGCCGCGCACCGAAGCTTTTTTCTATTTCCCGGGCTTTCAGTAAAAGCTCGTTCGGCGCGCTCATACCTGAAGCTCCATTCTGCCCTTCTGAAGCCTCCGGGAAGCGATGCCCAGGAGAAATTCGCTCGTGCCGCAGAGAAAGACCGTCGCCGCAGCCCAGGCCAGCACCGCAGCCGTATCCAGCGAAAGCCTGGCATCCTGCATTCCCGTGCCAAGGGCGAAGGAGGGCTGGCTTAAAAGCTCCCCGGCGACCACAACCTTCCAGCACAGTCCCAGGGCGCTCTTCGCACCGGTTAAAAAATGCGGACTGGCAGAGGGCAGCCTGAGTCTAAAGAGGGTTGTCCTGGCGGGAACCTTGAAAACAGATGCCATCTGTAGCAGTTCGGGATCCACCGATTCGACGCCGGCGCAGACCGAACTGTGCATGAGCGGATAGGCCATGAGAAAGGCGGAAAAGATCGGTACGCCCGAAGCGGGCAGCCAGAACATGGCAACAAGAATGAGGGCCAGTACCGGCGTAGCCCTGATGGTCGTGAGAAGCGGGGCAATGAAGGGCTTGAAAAAGCCGCTCAGTGCGGCCAGGATTCCGCTGAGGCAGCCGGCGAGCAGGGAAAGCGCAAAGGCGATGCCCACTCGCCGAAGGCTGCCCAGAACTGCTGCCCAGAATTCCCCAGTCCGTGCGATGCCCCAAAAAGAAGCGGCAACCTCGCCCGGTGGCGGCAGGATGAGCGAGCTGCCGACCAGGCCGGAGGCAAGGCGCCAGAGGAGGATCGCGGTGCAGACGCCTAAAAAACCGTAGCCCAGTTTTCCGGCGAGTTTGTTCTGCTTCTGCCGTATGCCGCCTTCAGCCCTGAAGGCGGGTGGATCACCGGGGGACCGCATATCCTCTAACCCAGCTAATAATAGAACTTTTCGTCAGGAAGCCTGCCGCCCACCGAGATGGGATCAGCCTCCAGGAAGAGACTGAGCATGGCCTCTATGCTGGATCGAAGCTCCGAGGCCCGCAGGTATACATAGGCGGACTTTGGTATTGCCGCTTCGGCAACTGCCGCCTTCATGCCCAGATCCAGGGATTCGATAAGTCGTGCCGATTCAGCCGGCTCCTTTACGGTTTTTTCAATGGAAGCCCGGTAAGCATTGTCAATCGCGTCGACGATGCCGGTTTTCGAGGCGGTCAGTTTGTCGGATATGACGAAAAGCGACATGGGATAGCTGTCGAGGCCGCTGGCTTCCTTCCAAAGCTCATCCAGATCGGCCACCTGCCTGAGCTCGGGGTTCAGCTTCAACGCCTGGGTCGCAAAGGGTTCGGGCATCACCGCCGCATCGATCCGGCCTGCTGCAAGCTGGGCTGCCATTTCCGGATAGGCGAGATTGTACTTGGGAACATAGTCTGTTCCGGCCTTAAGGCCTGCCTTGCCTGTAAGGTAGCGAAAAAGGTAATCCGGTGTGGCTTTCTGTCCTGCTACGTAGATTTCTCTTCCCCTGATATTCTCAAGGGATTTAATCGCCGGATCGGCGCTCAAGAATTTGACCATGCCATTGCCCACCACGGCCAGAGCCTTGAGGGGGATTCCGGAATTGTAGAGCTTGACGGCGACGTTGAGGGGAAGAACAGCCCCCTGTATTTCGCCTGAAACCAGCTTGGCGGTTACTATATCGGCGCCGCCAGCGACACTGAACTGAACGCGGGCCGGCCCGGCAACGGGAGGGTCCTTCATCATCCATGCCGCAGCCATACCCGATGGCCCCTTCAGGATAGAGAGCGTATAGGTTTCGACAGTTTCGGCTCCCAAAGAAGCGAGGCTGATGACGATGGTGAGAAGCAGGCACAGCGCTGCCTTCCAATGCCGGTTCATTATGTACCTCCTGTAGATATGGACAAGATTTCTCTAAGCCTTTTTTCATCTAGGCGGATAAATAGGTTTTTTTCCATGCTGGGGCTTACGAGTCCCTTAGTCTCTCCCTTGATCCGCCGCAGGTGCTTTACCTGGGTATAGTATACATTAGCTTCGGAATTTTTTCTCGCCTTCGAGTAGTAGACCGCCAGCGTTCCCGCATCAAGAAGAATCTCCAGGGGGACGCTCTTATCGCGCCGGGCCTTTATGAATACGTAGGAACCGGAATAGTCCCGCACATGGAGCCAGAGATCCGAGCCTCTGGTGTGATGCCTCAGCAGTTCGTCGTTTTCCTTGGCAGAGCGCCCTACCAGCAGTGTCCACCCGTTCTTTTCGATCCATAGGCAGGGGTAGAGTTTCTTGGGTTTTTCGCGAACCGTGCCGCCCCGTTCCAGGGCTTTTGCGACCGAGAAGGGATCTGTCTGGGCGAAGAGTCTGTCACGCCAAAGCTGTGCCTCGTCCCTGGCTGTCTCCAGCCTCTGGCGCTCCCGCCGAAGGTCTTCCAGGCTTGAATCGGCCTTTTTAGCCCTTTCATAGTATCGTTTTGCGTTCCCAATGTGGTCGAGCCGGGGATCGACCTGTATGGAAATCGTTTTTCCGGTATAAAAATCCTGAGCTTCCACAAAACGAGAGCTATCATTGCCGGAGGCCGTTCCCTGCGGCTTCTGGGGAAGTCCGGCCATCAGGATGTCGCCGATCTGCCTGAGCCGGGCACCCTGGGAAGCTTCTGCGATACGGGCGTCTATTTCCTTGAGTTTAGTCTGGAAAAAAATGCGCTGGTCCTGAAACCGTTCCTCCACCTTTGCTAGAAGGCTCTCCATGGAGAGGTCTCCGCCCTTGGCTGAATACAGGGCGGCAATTTTTTCTGAAAAAGAACCTTCACCCTCCAGTTCCCGCACCTGGAACCTGTCCAGCCTGTCTGCCTTGCTGTCCTGAGCGGCCTGGCCATTCGTTACGGCCTGGTCGGCCGCGCGGGCAGCGGTATCGGCCGCTGCTTTTTCCAGGAGCTCTTCCACCCTGCAGAGCATTCCGGAAACCTCGCCCCTGGCGGGCTTTCTGTACATAACGTCGACAATTCTGTTCTGATCATCCGCGAGTATTGCGTTGGCCGCTCCGCTCCAGAGACGGATATAGAGCCGATAGCGCTGTCCGTCTGCCTGGGAAAAATCCAATTTAAGGATTCTTTCTCTTCCCAACTGCCGCAGGGTGCAAAGGGTGGCGCCGCGCAGGTGCGAACGAAGGCACTCCATAAAGCGCAGGGGCCTTTCGTTCTTCGCATGAAGGCTTGGTATCGGGTGTATCCTGCAGGAGCCGGCCCCCAGGCCGACAAAGACATCCCGAAGCCCCCGGGGGCCGTAGAATTCCAGAATGAGGCTGTCGTAGCTGGGTTGAACGACCTTCTGGAGCTTGGCTCCTTCTATGTCCAGCTCCGAGAGAACAAGATCGATTTCCTTGTAATTGAGGGACATATTAAAAGCAGACCCCGAGGGCCGGACTTTCAGCGTCCATGGCAGTGCTTGTATTTCTTGCCCGATCCGCAGGGGCAGGGGTCGTTGCGCCCGACTTTTTCTCCGCTGCGGACCACTGTCACATTCTCTGGTCTCGAGGCTGCGGAGATCTGGGAAGCCTTGGGGCGCTGGGATATGTCCAGACTGTTTCCGCCCTGGCTTTGGCTCGCCTGGGCTACGGCGCCTTGGCTAGTTCCTTGGGTCTGGGAAAATTGGCCCGTGCTTTCGTGGTGGAGCGTCACGGCCGTTTCCTTAGCCGGGATCCTGCGCTCCTCGTCGGTCTTTATCCTCACGCGCAGCACTTTTGTGGCAATATCCTTGCGAATGCTGTCGATGAGCTGTTCGAAGATATCCGAGCCCTCGATCTTGTACTCCAGAAGCGGATTCTTCTGGGCGTAGGAACGCAGGTACACAGCCTCCCGCAGGGCTTCCATCCTGTCCAGATGGCCCAGCCATTTGTTGTCTATTTCCTGGAGATAATGAAAGCGGATGAAGGTATTCAGGTTGCTGTCGCCAGCGGTTAGGCGCTTGTTCTCAAGATCCTCATCGATGCGCTTGATCATTTC
The DNA here is from genome assembly GCA_023421875.1 of Spirochaetota bacterium. Classification (GTDB taxonomy): domain Bacteria; phylum Spirochaetota; class Spirochaetia; order Treponematales; family Rectinemataceae; genus UBA2256. The sequence goes on from JAEZSM010000182.1 coordinate 6,339, forward strand.
GGCGTAGAGAGGCGAATCGGCGGGGGAGGCGGCGAAGCTAAGCGAGGCAGTCAGCAGGGCCGATGCCTCGGAGGCGCTCAGTTCCAATCCAAGGATATCTCTGAGCAGGAGTACCAGGTCGGAAACCGCAGCCTTGCTCTGGGCCTTGAGCGCCGTTAAAGCGTCGGCTACAAGGTTTGCCAGGAGTTCTGAAGCCGAATTCCTGACTCTGTCGAGAAGCGTTTCGTCCTTTAGAATGCCATCGCGCTGCTCGTATATGAAAGCGCGCTGCTTATTGAGCACATCGTCGTATTCCAGCAGGTGCTTTCGAATCTCGAAGTTTCGCTCCTCCACCTTTTTTTGGGCGTTTTCTATGGTTCGATTTAAAAGAGGGTGGTAGATAGGCTCGCCGGGCTTCATGCCCACTTTGCTCATCATAGCCTTGAAGCTCTCGCCGCCGAAAAGGCGCATGAGGTCGTCGTCCAGGGAGAGGAAAAATGCAGAGCGGCCGGGATCGCCCTGGCGGCCCGACCGGCCCCGCAGCTGATTGTCGATGCGTCGGGACTCGTGGCGCTCCGTGCCTATGACGCAGAGCCCGCCCAAGGAGCGTATCCTATCCGAGTCGTTTTTCCAGGCCTCGTACTCCTGGGAGAGGATTTTTTGGAATTCCCCATCCTCGGCTCCGGTGCCAAATTTTCGTCTAGCCCGGAATTCGGGATTGCCGCCCAGCTTGATGTCAGTGCCCCGGCCTGCCATGTTGGTAGCGATGGTGACCGAGCCTAGGGCGCCCGCTTCGGCTATTATAAGCGCTTCCCGGGCGTGGTTTTTGGCGTTCAACACTTCGTGGGGAATGCCCTTGCGGCTCAAGAGGGAAGAGAGGAGCTCGGATTTCTCTATGGAGACGGTGCCCACGAGCACCGGTTGCCCCTTTTTGTGGGTTTCGGCGATCTCCTCGCAGATAGCCTCAAACTTTTCAATCTCGTTGAGAAAAACCAGGTCGTCTTCATCATTCCTGACTACCGGTCGATTTGAAGGAATAACCACGACATCGAGATTGTATATTTTATTAAACTCAGGAGCTTCAGTGTCTGCGGTTCCTGTCATTCCGGATATTTTAGAATACATTCTAAAGTAATTTTGGAAGGTTATCGTGGCAAGCGTACGGTTTCGACGGGCGATTTTTATTCGTTCCTTGGCTTCTATGGCCTCGTGGAGGCCGTCTGAATAGCGCCTTCCGTGGAGGATTCTGCCGGTGAACTCGTCGACAATCTGTACCAGGCCGTCCTGGACAACATAATCGACATCTTTATTGAAGAGCCGCTGAGCCTTCACCGCCTGGGTAAAGTAGTGGACGAACTCGAAATTGCCCTCCTCGAAAAGACTTCCCTTTATAAGACCCCGCTTTTTGAGCAGCTCCTCGATATGGTTGAGGCCACCGCTGGTGAACATGATGCGCTTGGATTTTTCGTCGACCCTGAAATCGCCCTTCTGTGACTCAGGATCATCCTCCTCGGGGTATTCTCCGGTTTGAGGATTCTTTTCGAGCTCGCCAAGAGAGAGGGAGAGACGATTCACCTCGTTGACCTTGTAGGTATCGTCCTCGGCTGGACCTGAGATGATGAGCGGGGTCCTGGCCTCGTCGATGAGGATGGAATCTATCTCGTCGACGATACAGTAGTTATGACCGCGCTGGACCCTCGACTCGGGCGTCCAGGTCATGTTGTCCCTGAGATAGTCGAAGCCGAATTCGTTGTTGGTACCGTACGTGATGTCGCTGGCATAGGATTTTCGCCTGGCCTCGTTGTCCATGTTCGAGAGGATGCAGCCGACGCTCAAACCCAAGAACTTGTACACCCTGCCCATCCACTGACTGTCCCGCTCGGCCAGGTAATCGTTGACCGTTACTATGTGGACGCCCTTGCCGTCCAGGGCATTGAGATAGGCGGCAGCCACGGAAGAGAGGGTTTTTCCTTCGCCGGTTTTCATTTCGACGATTTTTCCCTGGTGGAGAACGAGGCCGCCCATGATCTGGACGTCGAAGGGCCGTTCGCCAAGCACGCGCCGGGCCGCTTCCCGGGCAAGGCTGAAGGCTTCTGGAATAATATCGTCCAGGGATTCGCCCCCGGCCCGGCGCGCCGCCAGGGCCTTGGTCTGAACGGGAAATTCCTCATCCGGGAGGGACAGAGCCCATGCTTCCTTCTGATTTATCGCATGTACGAGTGGCAGCAGAGCCCGGGCATCCTTGTCGCGTTTAGACCCAAGCAGGGCTGTGAGGATATTGATAGCCATGGAGCTAGGATACTTCCGGCCGGGTCGAGGGTCAAGGAAGATGGCTGAGGAAGTTGACAGCAATGGCTTTGCGGTATAAGGATGGACCAGCGATGAAGCCCCTCTTTCCGATTTTGCTCGCCCTCAGCCTGCTCGGCCTCTCCGGCTGCGGTCCGGCCAGCTTTAGCAACCAGCGCGTCCAGGCCAAGGTCCTCTTCAGTCTCGAATACGGCCTGCAGGACCGCATGCTTGGCCTGCCCGAAGGAAGAGCCAATGAACTGGAACTTTATATGCGCGAGGGGATCTTTCATATCCTCGATCCGACTTCGAAAAAAATACTGCGGACTTCTTCTTATGGCGACCTACTCTCGGTCATCTATGACCCAGTATCGAGCCCTTCGCCGTCCTTCGAAATGCCGGCGGGAGTTTTTGATGAAAGCGCCTCCGATGCCCTGAGAGGGGGTCGATACGCAGCCCGGACAAGCTTTGTCGCTCCCTTTAGCCTCGGCGTAGATTCGAGTCAACTGATCTATGTGGCCGACAGGCTTGCAGATCCCGGCATGGCTATTCGCGACCCGCTTACAGGCATGTACTGCGACTGGATAGTCCGTCGATTCGGGAAAAACGGCCAGGAACTACAGTTTTTGGGCAGGGAAGGGCTGCTCGGCTCGGCATTCGCGAAGATTATCAGCATTGACTGCCTGAGCGACGACAGCATTGTCGTCGTCTCCAGCTCCGGTTCCCTGCATACTGTCTACCGTTTTTCCGGCGATGCGAGGCTGCTCTCAAGCTTTGCCATCGACAGTGCATTGCTTCCCGTCCCGCTGGAGCTTTTAGACCAGGATGGGGGAGACCCGACCACGGGAAAGATCCATGCCGACCTGGAAGGTATATTCCCCATGACGAGCGCATCAGGTTTTGCCGTCATACTGAAGATCAACTACTACAGGGAGGTCGGGAGCCTAGAGGCTTCGCTCAGCTTTGGTCTGGATGATTCGGGTTCCTGGATCTTTTCGATGGACGGTAAAAGCGGAGCCCAGAAGCTGGGCTTCAAGCTGGCTCCGGTAGAATCGGCCGGCGAGGAATGGGAACTGCTAGGCACTTACAAAGAGGGGTTTCTTCTGGCTTCCCCCCAGGCTCGAGTACAGGAAAACGCCGGAAACAGCGACCCGCAGCAGACTCAGCC
>JAEZSM010000241.1 GCA_023421875.1 Spirochaetota bacterium
GCGCCCCAGGCTTTCTTTGTGTTCGAGGCGGCCTTGGATGCCCTTTCTCAGGTCATGGGCCTGCCCAGGGAAGAGCTGCAGCGGAAAAACCTTTACAGGGAGGGCGATTTCAGCTACTTCGGGATGCCCATGAAGTCAGCGAGGGCCGAGGAAGCCTTCGATCGGCTCAGGGAAAAAGCCGACTGGGACAGGCTCAAAGCCGAAATCGAATCATTCAACGCTAGCCATGCCTTTGAAAAGCGAGGAGCAGCCATGCTTCCGGTCTGCTTCGGAATTTCCTTCACGAAGCTGCCCATGAACCAAGCGGGAGCCCTGGTTCACGTGTACCAAGACGGTTCTGTCCTCGTGTCCACCGGTGCCATCGAGATGGGCCAGCAGGTATCGCGCAAAATCGGGGTGATCGTCTCCAAGAGCTTGGGAATTCCACTGGAGTGGGTAAGAGTCGAGCGGACCAGCACCCTTACGGTGGCCAACACCGTACCCACCGCCGCCAGCACCGGAAGCGACCTCAATGGCATGGCGGCCAAGGCTGCCTGCGAAGAAATCCTGGGCAGACTCAAGGTAAAGGCAAGTCAGCTGCTCTCCTGTTCTGCCGGAAAGATCGAGATCCGCCAGGGCAGAGTAATAAAAAACGGGGAATCTTCTTCCTTAGGCTGGAAGGAATTGGTGGAAGCGGCCCACGGCTCCCGCATCGACCTTTCTGCCCACGGCTTCTATGCCACGCCGGGACTCTTTTATGACATGAAGACAGAACGGGGCACACCCTTCGCCTATCACGTCTACGGAGCTGCCTGCGTCACGGTGCGGCTGGATGTCCTCAGAGCCCGCTGCAAGGTCGAATCGGCATACATTGTCCATGATTCGGGCAACAGTCTGGACGAGAAGGTGGACTTAGGCCAAATCGAAGGGGCTTTCGCCCAGGGCCTGGGCTGGACACTTTTAGAGGACCTGCGCTTCGGTCCAGACGGCCGGCTTCTCTCGGACAGCCTTTCCACCTATAAGCTTCCCGATATTTCCTTCATGCCCGAAACGCTTGTGGTGGACATTCTGCCGGGCAAGGACAATCCTGTGACTCCCTTCAACTCCAAGGCAGTCGGAGAGCCCCCCCTTCAGTACGGCATAGCCGCGTATTTCGCACTGCTGGAGGCTCTCAGGGCCGCTGCGCCCGATGGGGAGACTCGGTACGACATTCCCTTTATTCCCGAAAAGATAGAGGCTTTTCTCAGAGGGAGGGCCTTATGATACTCAAAAACGCCCTGGCGGCCCTGCCGGGGGAGCCGGATTTTAAGCGTGTAGATCTGGCGATCAAGAATGGCAAAATCGAAAAAATCGCCGATCCCGGATCCTTAAACGGGGCTGAACAGTCGTCCTCCGGAACAGAGATGCTCGATGTCCGGGGGCTTATGATCTTTCCCGGAGCGATCGATCCCCATGTCCACTTCGACGAGCCCGGCTTTACCCACCGCGAAGACTTCCTTCACGGGAGCTCGGAAGCGGCCCGGGGTGGCGTGACCACGGTCATCGACATGCCCTGCACCTCCATTCCCCCGGTCACGAGTCTGGACAATCTCAAGCAAAAATTGGCGGTTGTTTCGGCATCGTCGGTGGTGGATTTCGGTTTTTTCGGCGGCATACACGGCGAGAACGACGAAGCGGGGATTACCGAGACTATCCGTAACCTCAGCCCAGAAGTCCTGGGCTTCAAGTGTTATTTCATATCAGGCATGGAAAGCTTTACGGCGGTTTCCGAAGCCCAGTTCGCCCTGGCGGTGGAACGCTGTGCCCAGGCCGGAAGGCCTCTGCTTCTCCACGCCGAAGACCCTGTGGCAATTGCCAGAGCCCAGGCTCGGCTGGCCAGTCGGCGAAGCGCCGAGAAAGAGCCGAACGAAGCGACCCTCTCAAGGCTCAGGACAGCACCGAAATTTCATTACATGGGAGGTCCTGCGCCCAGAGAAGTCATGGGATGGAAGGACTACTATGAATCCAGACCCATGGAGGCCGAGACGGCCGCCTGCGCGGCGGCGCTGCGACTGGCCGGAACCAGGACCCCGAGCCTCCATATAGTTCACATAGGTACCGCCCAGGCTGCCCGGATGATCAGCGCCGCCGGCGGCACCTGCGAGACCTGCGCTCACTACCTGGCTTTCGACGAGGAGGATTTCGAACATTTCGGCCCAGCCCTAAAGACCGCCCCTCCGGTCAAGGAACCGGGACAGAAGGCCCTGCTCTGGAGGCTTCTGGCCTCGGGGAAGATCGATTTTGTAACATCGGACCACGCCGGGGCGCCGGAGTATGAAAAATTCACCGGCGATCCCTTGAGCGCCTACGGAGGCATCCCAGGTACGGGCACACTTTTCCCCTACCTGCTCTCGGAAGGGCTTTTCGCCAAACGCCTGGGCTTGGAACGCTTTTTAGAGGCTACATCCGGCGCCGCCGCAGCGCGCTACGGCATATCAGGCGGGAAGGGCTCCCTGAGCCCGGGCAAAGACGCCGATTTCGTCCTGGTGGACCCCGACTCCACTACCTTAATTGAGGCAGGCTCAATGCTCTGTAAAAATAAAATCACTCCCTTCAACGGCATGAGACTGGCCGGCTCTGTGGCCGGAACCTTTGTGAGAGGGAACTGCGTGTTTGCCAGCCCGAGCTTCGCCCGAAGACTGAATGCGGCCGAGGCAGGCATCCTTGCTTCTCCCGGGAGCGGCATATTCATTCGATGGGGTTATAAATAATGGCAAAAGTGATGAAACACAGCTCCCTGAGCAGCATCTTGCGGCGGGCGGCGGGAGAATACCGAGCTAAGTCTTCGATTTTCGAGATTCCCGCCGCACTGTTCGGCTCGATTTTCGACGCCGAGGCCGAGAGCCCCGGCATGAGTGTCATGGCAGGAAGGGCGAGCCTTCCTGTAGGTCCGGCTGCCGGACCCCATACCCAGATCGCCCCCAATATCCTTGCTGCATACCTGGCAGGCGCCAGAGTTTTCGAACTGAAGACTGTCCAGACCAAGGATCGTCTGGAATTAGAAAAACCCTGCATAGACGCCCTGGACGAAGGCCAGAACGTGGAGTGGTCCACAGAGCTGAGTCTGGACGAGGCGCGGAAAGAATATCTGAATGCATGGATTGTCCTCCACCTTTTTGCCTTTCTCTGGTCCCGGAAGCCCAGCGACTTCTTTTTCAACATGTCGGTGGGCTATACCTTGGAGGGCCTTAAAAGCCAGCGAATGGACGCTTTTATAGAAGGAATGCGCAGGCCAGAGGTGCATCCCTACTGGGCCCAAGCCTTGGAGGAGCTGGACTGTTTTATCAGAAGTACTGAGTTTGCCCTTGCCTTTGGAGAGGCAGCGGCGGAAAAAGCCCGTCATATTGCGGCCCGCATGCCGGTGCGGCCCGTGCACTCGGTAACCCTTTCGACCATGCACGGCTGTCCTCCCGAAGAAATAGAAAAGATTGGTCTTTACCTTATCCAGGAAAAAGGCTTCGACACCTACATAAAGCTCAACCCCACCCTTATCGGCTACGACAAGGCCAGCTCGATCCTCGACAGGCTCGGATGGGGGAGCATCGCGTTGAGACGGGAGAGCTTCGAACAGGACCTCCAGATGGATCAGGCGCTTCAGCTTTGCAGGAAGCTATCGGAAGCGGCGCTCGCCAAGGGCAGGCGATTCGGCATAAAGCTTTCCAACACCCTGGCCAATCAAAATGACGGCGAACGGCTGCCTGGAGCAGAACGTTACATGTCCGGCCGAGCGCTGCTGCCTCTCACCCTGAGCCTGGCCGCCTCGCTTGCCTCATCCCTAGGCGATGCTGCGCCCAGGTTTTCCTATTGCGGAGGGGTATCGGCCCTCAATGCGGGAAAACTCATCAAGGCAGGCTTAGGTCCCCTGACGCTGGTTACGGACCTTCTCAAACCCGGCGGCTACCTGCGCCTTGTACAGGTAGCCAAACTCGCAGCGGAAGCCCTTCCTCTACCCCTGGAGCAGGAAGAGAGAGACCCCAAGGCACTGGAACACCTGGCCGAAGAGGCGCTTTTGAGCCCGGAGTACAGGGGAGACTGGAAAAAAGGCCATGCCTCCATAGCAAAAAAACTCCCTCTCTTCGACTGCTTTGCCGCTCCATGCATAGCCGCCTGTCCTGTAGGCCAAAAGGTTCCCGCCTACATAGAGGCAATGGGCAGAGGCGAGGCAGACCAGGCTCTGGCGACTGTGCTCTCGGACAATCCCCTGCCCGGCATTACAGGAACCCTCTGCGACCATATCTGCCAGGAGCGCTGTTCCAGAAACGACTACGAGGGACCAGTGCTGATCCGGGAGGTGAAGAAGGCCGCAGAAGCCGCTTCGGATATTCGCGTACAGGCCCTCCATCCCGAGGCGGTCCGCTTGGCGCAGGAAGACTGTGAAGGCTCCGCCCAGGTCCCCGGAGGCCCTGCGGCGGAAGCAGCACAGGGCCCTGTGCCGGGGGCCTCGACAAAACCCGAGGCTGTCGCCGTGATAGGGGCCGGACCCGCCGGCTTAGCCTGCGCCTATCACCTGGCCTTGGCCGGCATAAAGGTCAAGATTTTCGAGGCGGGTCCGGCCCCCGGCGGAGTCCCCGCCCTCCTGATCCCTCCCTTCCGCATACCCCGGCAAACCATCAAGCGCGACATCGATCGCATAGCGGCACTGGGTGTCGAGTTCGAATTCGACAGCAGGATATCCTCGCTGGACAGCCTCAGGGATCAAGGTTTTACGGTTTTCTTCATCTCCACGGGAGCCTATGAGGAAAAAACAATCGCGCTGGATGGCAAGGGGCTTAAGGTCATGGGCGCCCTGGAATTTCTCGGGCGCTTCCATGCGGGCGAGACGGGTTTTATGAAATCGGTTCGGCGGGTCGTGGTGGCAGGAGGCGGTAATACTGCCTGCGACGCAGTCCGGGTTGCGACCCGCATCGAAGGCGTGGAACAGGTCCTCCTCTCCTACCGTAGAACGAGAAAGGAAATGCCCGCCGACCTGGAGGAACTGGAAAATGCCCTTGCGGAGGCAGAAAAGCTCAACAATGGATCCTCCCACATGCTCCAAGGAAGCAAAGCGGCGAAGATAAAAGGAGTCGGGAAGACCCCGAGCCTCCTCGAGCTCAGCCAGCCCGAGGGTTCAAGCCCCGGCAGACTGAGGCTGAGAAAGATGCGTCTGGGCGAAAAGGACGCTTCAGGTCGCCGCGCCCCTGTGCCTACCGGGGAAAGCCTGGATATCCCCTGCGATCTTCTGGTGGCGGCTGTCGGCGAAGCTCCCGACCCAGGCTTTTTCAGGAGCCTCGGACTCGAGATTGAGAAGGACAAGTTTCCTTCCGTAGATCCTTCGAGCATGGGAACCGAGCGTCCGGATATCTATATTGGCGGCGACGCCCGCCGGGGACCTTCGTCCATTATAGCAGCCGAAGCTGACGGCCGCAGCGCCGCCAGGGCTATTCTCAAAAAGCTGGGCAAGACCCTTCCCGAACAAGACTACCAAGCCCCGGCGCCGAAAAAAGAAGCGTTGCTGCGCAGAGGCGAGCTTATCTTTTCAATCGATCCCTCTGTGGCCGAAACTGCCGGCCAGGCTTTCGCCGCCCGGGAGGCAGAGCGCTGCCTGGCCTGTGATTCGGCCTGTCTCCGCTGTGTCGAAGTATGCCCCAATAGGGCTAATATCTTTATAGAAACCCCCGGACCTTTCAAGCAATGGTCCCAGATCGTCCACATCGACAGGTTCTGCAACGAATGCGGCAACTGCGGCTTCTTCTGCCCCTACGACGGCAATCCGTACAAGGACAAGGCCACCCTCTTCGATACAGAAGAAGAATTGACCGCATCGACCAATCCTGGCTTCGCCTTTGTCTTCGTGGGCCTTCCCTCCCTGGTCCTCAGGACTGCGCCGGGCGCTAGGCCGTTCCGGCTCGACTATTCAGGCTGGAACGGAGCCAGCTCCCCCGGCGCTGCTGCAGCCATGGTCGCCCTCGCCCGGGAACTGTACAGACATCACTCGTATTTGCTGGAGACAAGCCCATGATCCTATTCGAAAACACAAAACTACTGTCCTTCAATCCTCCGGCCGTGTCGGAGCCCCAGGACCTGGCCGCCTGGGAACCTGGAGAGGCCGAAGGTCAGGGTGGCCGGATAGCCGCCATCGGCAAGGAGCTGGGTAAGCGTTTTCCCCAGGCCAAGCGGGTCGGCGCCGGCGGCTATTTGTCCCCCGGACTCGTCTGTGCCCATAACCACCTCTATTCCGCACTGTCCAGGGGCATCACAACGCCGATAGCGCCGTCCGGGGACTTTGTCCAGGTACTGCAGCACCTCTGGTGGAGGCTGGACAGGGCAATCGATCTGCCAATCCTGAGGGCCAGCGCCCTGGCTGGCGGCGCGGAGGCCCTCTGTGCAGGGGTAACCTCGGTGGTGGATCACCATGCGGGACCCTCGGCCATCGACGGTAGCCTCTCGGTACTGAAAACAAGCTTCGAGGAACTGGGATTGCGGGGCATTCTCTGTTACGAAACCACCGACAGAAACGGCAGAGCGGGAATGGAAGCGGGAATCAGAGAGAATCTCCGCTTCGCCGCCGAGGTCGACCGCTCGCGGGCTGCCGGCGAGGAGATACTCGTGGAGGCTGCTGTGGGAGCCCATGCGGGATTCACCCTTGGACAGGAGAGCATGGAACGCTTAGGCGATGCGGTGCGCTCTACCGGGCGGGGCATCCACATCCATCTGGCCGAGGATCGCTTCGACCCGGCGGAGTCCCACAGTCGTCACGGAAAGGATCTGGTCACGAGGCTGGAGGAAGCGGGCGCCCTCGACGAAAAAAGCATTATCGCCCACGGACTTTGGCTATCCCAGCCCGAAGTCGAGCTTTTGAACGAGCGGGGCGCCTACCTGGCCCACAACGCTCGGTCCAATATGAATAACGCCGTGGGCTATAACAGACTCCTGCACCGGCACGGCAAGGTAGTCCTGGGCACCGACGGGATGGGCTC
>JAEZSM010000244.1 GCA_023421875.1 Spirochaetota bacterium
GCCCAGGCTTCGGGCTATCCTGTTTCGGCCCTGCCTCCCCGGGAGCTGCCAGCCTTGGCTGCTCCCGGGAGACTGCTCCAAACAAGACGTCCTGCTGAGGGCCGTCCAGACGCCGGGGCAGCGGAAAACGCCCAGGAGTCCACAGCGCCCTACCCGCGCAGTAAAAGCCCGCAACCAAAGCCGACCATCCCAGAGGCGCCCCTATCCTTTGCATCCCGGCGCAGGCGGCACAATCCCCGCGCTGCCCTCATTCCCGCAGGGCAGACCACCCAGCTCATCGTCGGGGCCAGTCCCGAATCCGACGCCCTCATCCTCAATCTTGCCGAGAATCTCTATCACAGCTATGACGTGCGCCGGGTGTATTACTCGGCCTTTGTCCCCACGGGCGGGGACCCGCGGGTGCCACAGATAGCCTTTCCGCCCCTTGCCCGGGAGCACAGGCTCTATCAGGCCGACTGGCTCTTCCGGTTCTATGGTTTCTCCGCCTCGGAAATCCTCGATTCCACGCAGCCCTTTTTGGATCTTCGCATAGACCCAAAGAGCGACTGGGCCTTAAGAAATCTTGATCGCTTTCCCCTGGAACTTGTCACCGCCGAGTACGAAGAGCTTCTCAGGGTTCCCGGCATTGGCCCCAAGTCAGCTCAGCGCATTATCAAGGCGAGACGGCATTCCTGTCTCAACGCCCAATCGCTGTATCGCCTCGGTATTGTCATGCGTAGGGCTGCCTGGTTTCTCACCCTCAAAGGGCAGCTGGTCAGCCAGGCGCTGGAGTTCGGGGGACTTAAGCGGCCCGAGCTACTAAAAAAGCTTCTCATGGATCCGGCATTCAGGCAGGTCGACACAGGGCAGCCCGAACTGTCTTGGGAGAGTGCCCAATGAAGTCCGAAGACTGCCGCATTGAAGCATCCGCCGGGGACGGGGCATTTTACGATGAAATTAACTACCGGGACGGCTTTGCCGGTTTTCTCTGCGCCGTGGACGAGGCGCTGCGCCGCAGCCCTTCGGGTAAGCCAATCCCCCTGGTGCGGGCCTCGGATTCTACGGCAGACTTGTTCGATGAACTGGACGCGATCGACACCGATATGGCCAGAGCGGGGGAGTTTTGGAGCCGCCTTCGCCGGATAAGCGCTCCGGCGGCCAAGACCTGCTTCGCCGCCTTTTGTTCAAGCCAAAGAGCCAAGGAGCGGTCCCTCTCCCGGGTAATCGCGAGAATTCTTAACGAGGGACCCCAGGTTTTGGACGATCTGGGAGACAAGGATGTAGGCGAAGTACTGGCCTCGAGCCGGCGCTGTCTTTTCGAAGCCCACCGATTCTGCGGTCTCGTGCGCTTCCGGGAACTGGCTGATCTGTCCTGGTATGCCTCGATCAAGCCTGACTGCCATATTCTCCCCTTTATCGGGGATCATTTTTCGTCACGTTTTAAAATAATGCGCTTTATCATCCACGATTGCGGACGATCCATGGCAATCCTCCATGAACCGGGGGAGCCCTGGAAGATAGCCCGGGGCTTTAGCGTCCGGGAAGAAGCCCAAGATCGGGAATCACCGCCAGTCACCGAGGAAGAGAAGCAGATCCGGGAAGGCTGGCGCCGCTATTTTTACAGCATCGCCATCGCAGCGCGCCGAAATCCGCTGCTCCAGTCAAGCTACATGCCCAAAAAATACTGGGAATACCTCCCAGAGATGGATGAGAATGGGGCATTTATGAGGGGATCGGAGGCTGTTCGCGGGCTCAATAGCTCAGGCAGCGGCCTTCTTCTGCAGGGTCTCGGGAATGCTCACTAACAAAGGAATTCGAATCAGCATATCGATGCCTGCGGCTATCAGAAACACCCACTGGCCTCCCAGGGTATCCCAAATCAGGCCCGACAGTATCGCAAGGATGGCCCCGATTCCCATTTTAAAAAAGCGTAGAACAGCCATCCAGTCTCCGATGTCTTCTACGGCGACCTGTTCGAAGGCCATAGCCCCGGCGACGACCTGGGTGATGGGGAAGACTCCCAGCATAAGGCCCGACAGAAGCAGCACAGAAGGATGGGAAGAAAGGACCAGAAGAATATTGCTCAGGGCGAAAAGGGGAGCCAGGGCGTAAAGTATCTTTTTTCTGCCTATCCTGTCGGCCAGGTGACCCAAGGGAAGGCCTGCCAGAAGGCTGACCAGTGATGATGCGGTGACCATGGCGCCCAGGATATAGGGGCTGGCCGCCTTAGCATCCCGGGCAAATAGCTGAATAAAGGGAAGGACCATGCCCGTAGGGAGATAGGTAAGACAGGAAACGGCCACGTAACGCCACAGTTTCTTGTTTTCCCGCAAAAGCTTGAAGGATACCGGGCTTCGTCGCTGGGCCGGCGCGGCCAAGACAGGTTTGGCAGAACCCTTTTCTTTCGCCGGCAGGTATCCGCATTCGCCCAGGTGCCGTTTGACAAACAGAAAGACACCCAGCTCGCCCACGAAGACCAGGAAAAACAAAGGACGTAGGCTCCCCAGGGTAAGCCCCCCCAGGGCTCCTACGATGAGGGCGCCTGCCGCAGGGCCGATAAAACTCATAACCCCCAGGGCTACGCTCTCGCAGGAACCCATGGCAGTAGCGCGGCTCTCATTGCGCAATGAGCTGCCGCAGACCACACTGCAGCACAGCCCGGCCTCGGTATTGCCCAGCCACCAGATGATTATTCCCAGAACTCCCAGCAAGCCCGACCAGGAGCTGCCCAAAACGAGGTAGGCGAGGGCCGTGATCGCAATGCCGCCCAGGTATACGCGCTTGGTTCCCTCCCGACGCATCAAGCCGGCGCCGATGAGACCGTAAAGGGCGCTCATGCCCATGCCCAGACCGTTTGCCAGGCCCAGCCCTATCCCCGACGCGCCCAGCATGACCAAATATACTCCCAGATAGGGGAAGACCATCTGGTACAGGAGTTTGTCCATGGAAGCCCGGAGGGCTGTCACCTTCCAGTTCTTGGGCTGCTTCAGAATGAAGCTGAGGGCTTGGGGTTTTTTAAGCATTTGCTGACTATGGCATAGAAGGAAAAAGCCGGCAATCTCCCCGCCGCAGCCCCGGGCGGCGCCCGGGGGAAGCTTAGGGGAGCTGGGGCATCGATAGTCGGCTAGAAAGCGGGAACGAAGCTTCCCTTGTAGTTGCTGTCCAGAAAGTTCTTGACCTTTTCGGTCTGCAGGGCGGCTACCAGAGCGACGACCCGCCAGTCCTTGGCGTCGCCCGTACGCACCGCCACGATATTGGCGTAGGGAGAGCCCGCCCCCTCGATCATCAGGTTGTCCCGGGCGGGCACGAACCCGGCCTGGGAGGCAAAGCTGCCGTTGATAACCGAGGCCGCCGCGTCGTCCAGGGTACGGGGAAGCTGGGGCGCTTCGATTTCTTTGAAAACGAATTTCTTGGGATTTTCAAGGATATCGCGGATAGTCGCCTTGAGCCCGGCCTTGGGATCGAGCTTGATGAGTCCCCTGCTCTCGAAGAGAATGAGGGCCCTTGCTTCGTTGGTGGGATCGTTGGGGATCGCTATAACAGCGCCTTGGGGCAGTTCCTCCAATTTTTTATACTTGCGAGAATAGAGGCCCAGAGGTGCCACGAAGACATCTCCGGCGGGCTCCAGGGCGAGCTTGCGCTCGGCGGAAAAATTTACCAGATACGGCGTATGCTGGAAGAAGTTGGCGTCCAGCTGCTTGTCCGCCAGAAGAATGTTCGGCGTCACGTAGTCGGTGAGCTCTACGATTTCGAGTTTGATGCCCTTAGCCAACAGGTCGTCCTTTACCAGGTTCAAAAGGTCGCCATGGGGAATAGGGGTTGCGCCAACCTTCAGCACCACCGGTTTCTGGGCAGACTGGGCAAAGAGGCCGACAGGCATCATGGCCAGGGCGAGGGCTAGGGCTATTGAGATACCTTTTCTTGCAGTGCGGTTCATATAGAACCTCCTTGTGGTGAGTTATGCCGCCTTAAAGGGGGCATTGGATGAAGGTAGGAAAACCTGAGCTTCGGAACGGTCGCTGCGCTGAAGCGGGCTTGACCGCGGCGGGGCTTTTTAAAAGCTATAGGCCACGGTCGCGCGCCGCTAAGGCGCCAGCGCGCCTTAGCGGCGCGCCCTAATGCCCCTGCTTATCGTGCTGCCGCAGAGCTGAATGCCTTCCACGAGGACGATAATCACAAGGACCGCAGATATCATGATATCGGTTCTAAACCGCTGATAGCCGTATCGGATGGCCAGATCCCCCAAGCCTCCGCCCCCTATCACCCCGGCCATGGCGGAATAGCCCACCAGGGTGATCATCGTGAGGGT
>JAEZSM010000090.1 GCA_023421875.1 Spirochaetota bacterium
TACCAGAAGCCCCGCTTCCAGCTCGGGAATTGCGGTTCGCAGACTCTGCCCGTTTTCCGCCACGCACTCGCCGATGATCGAGGCGATGAGGGAGGCCAGGGAGTCCAGTTTTTCCTTGAGCCGGGTCGCGCTTCCCGCCTGGCCTAGGAGAATGACGATGAGATCCATGTCCTCGAAAAGGGCAGGCAAGGCTTTTCGAATTAGAAAGGCGAGCTTGGCTAAGCCGGCTTCTACGGAGGAGGAAGCCTGACCCAGACCTTTCTCCAGGTAGATAGCAAACTCGCTCCAGCCCTCCTCGATGATAACCCCCAGCAGGGCTTCCTTCGAGGGGAAATAGGTGTAGAGGCTGCCCACAGGTAGACCGATTCGAGCCGCGAGAGCGCTCATGGAGCTGCGATCGTAGCCTTTTTCGGCGAACATGCGTTTGGCTTCGGCGAGAATGAGCTGTCGCTTGTCAGCGTCCTTCGGCCTGGCCATCAGCGGGGCTCTGAGGCTTCGAAAACGCCCAGGTCCTTGTTTTTCCGCACCCTGTCCCAGGAGAAGACCCTGCCGTTCATTGCAATGTATACCCCCGGCGGCAATAGCTGGACAGCGGAAAAGGCAGTCCCGAAATTGAATAGGGCGTCCGAGTCCTGGATCTTGTAGGGTACCATGGCTCCGGTGAGCACGATAGTCTTGTCAAGCTTGGCTGAACCGAGAAGCGAGGCAGTGGCAGTCATGGTGTCGGTGCCGTGGGTTATAACGATCCGCTTCTCCAGCGCGCTTTTACAGGCAGCGAGGACAGCCATACGGTTTTCGTCCTGCATCTGCAAGCTGTCGATCAGTTGGTTCATCTCCAGAACCACGGGTACCCTCACCCTCGCCTTGGCAAGGATTTCGGGCATGTGGCTTTCCCTAAAGGTAAGCTCGCCCCGAATTTCGTCGTAATGCTTGTCGAAGGTTCCGCCGGTAACGATAACCCTGATGCTTTCATCGCTCATATCCCGGGATTATGATCGCTTTGATGCCTTTTGTTAAGGGCGACCCCTATCTGCCACAAGGACTTATGCCTTACTTCTCAACCCCTTGACCATTTTTCGCCATTCCTTGAAAATGTCCGCCAGCCCAAAGGTCCGTTAAATCCGCGAACTTTGGGAAGGAGCTTTTATTGCAAAAATCGATGTATAGACCACTGAGAGCCAAGGGTGCGGTGTTTTTAGCCCTGGCTGCGACGCTCGGCTTCGCAGCCTGTTCAGCTCCGCCCGCCACCGATCTCGAGCTCGAAAGCGAGATACTATCGCTGGTGACCAATACAGAAAAAGTGCCTGTCAGCATTGAAGACAAAAACGATATCGATCCAATCGCCCTTTACTTTCAGCATCCGGACACAAAATCCAGCGTCATCGATTTTTTTACTTCCATCACCAAGTCCAGGGTGATCGCCGTGGCTATCCTCGAAAATTCAGTCAAGCAGAAAGTACCGGCCAGCCTGTCATTCGCCATAGCTTTTGGAGAGAGCCGCTTCGATCCAAAGGCTTTTAACCAGAACCCCGGAAGCGTGGACCGCGGGCTATTCCAGCTCAACTCCCTCAGCTTTCCCGAGCTGAGCGACGAAGAGGTCTATAACCCCTCGCGAAATGCAAAAGAAGGCATCGCGTATATTCGCCACGTCCTCGATATTTCGGGCAACGAGGTCTCGGCCTTGGCCATGTACAACGCCGGACGTACCCGGGTTACCAGGCAGGGAGCCCCGGTCGTCACCCTCGATTATGTTGCCAAGATTCTTAACTACAAGAAGAATATAGAAAGCCTCTTTACCGCCAAGGTCGTGGCTAGGGCTTCCATGATCGCAAAGCTGAGAATGGGAATGCTGGAGCAACAAACAGCGTCGTTCCAGTAGGGCGTAGTTTCTGCGCCCCTATTCCTCAGGTCGCGCTCTGGGCGCTTCGATGCTTATGCTGGAAACCAGAAGGCGCAGCGATTCCTGAAGATTGGAGACATCCTTTTTCCCTAAAACGGTTATCCTAAAAACAGCGGCCTCAATCAGGGCGTAGATCAATTCACTCATGGCCTTGCCCGATACCCTGGGAGAAAATTCTCCCCGCTTCTTGCCTTCTATAATGATGAGGGCGAGAATGTGGCGCATACGGATGGTCCTGCGGCGAACCCGCTCGTCCGGATCGCCTCCGGCAAGCTTGAGCTTGAGCAGGTAGTCGAGTATCACCGACAAGAGTCTCGATTCCGCTGCGCACTCCCCAACGATCATCTCGCCGATGGCGATGAGCTTGTCAACACTTGCGAGCTCTTCGCTGCCAGCGATTTCCCGCACTCGATTTTCCATCCGTCCCATGAGTCGCTTGATGCTGGCCGAAAATATTTCCCGCTTATTGGAGAAATACAGATAGAGTATCGTCCGGGTTATTCCGCAGCGCTCAGCGATTTTCTGGAAAGTCGTATCCTTATAGCCCTCTTCCACGAAGACATCCAAAGCTTTATCCAGAATCTCTTCTCTCCGCTTATCGTGCTCTACATAGACAGACAATTTTACCTCCGCTGTTGCTTTGTAAGTATAGCAGCAAACAAGGTTTTTGGGATAGGGAAAAACGCACAATCTACTTTACGAAAGACCGCCGGCGGCCACTGTTTTAAAACGGCTGCGGCGATGCGCACCGGCAGGCTTTGCCGCGTTTTTCCGCTGCGGCTTCAGCTTGTATCGGCCCGGCCGGGGAGCTATAGTGATTCCATGATCGACATGTGCGCTACGGTACTCGCCTGCCGCCTGGACAAGATCGAACCCTCCTCCGAGAAAGCCAGCGCCGGCGACAGGATGCAGGAATTCCACGTCCACGCATCGCTGCGTGAAATCACAGGAGTAGATTCGGCCCTTTTCATGAGCTCGGGCAACTTGGTCATTCCGAATTTTGCCGCAGCCCGGAACATGGCCCAGACACTCCGTAGCCTGGGATCCATACGAGGCCAGGACACCAAGACCCTGAGCGCTGGCCGGCTGAACGCCATGGGCTTGGTGGACGAGATTCTCCACGGGGTGCTGAGGCTCTACAGGGAACGGATCGATCAGGAGGTGCTGCGCCGCCTGATGTCGGCGGCTGGGGAAGCGGTAGGACTTACAGCGCTCGATGCCCTTCTGCGGGAATTCTGCCTGCAGTTTCCGCCCCGGGAAGTCTACTCAGGGCACATGAGCGCCGAAGCCTGGCTTTCAGGCTCATCGGCCGAGGGCCTAGGGAGCCCGGGGGTAAGCAACCGCCAGATCGCCTTCGAGGAGATGATCCTCCTCAAGCTGGCCAATGAAAACCCGGCATTTGCCTGCTTCCGCTTTCTCTTCGACGACGGGCTGCGCCCCATGCGGGATATCCCGGACAGCCTGGCGGCGAAAACCTTGTACGCCAAGGTTTTCGCCGCCCTTGACCGGAAAAGCCTCGAACTCCCCAGCTTCGGCCCTCCCAGCGAGGAAAAGAGTCTGCTCGAACTGCTTCGAATGCCCGCCAAGGCCGCGCCCGATTCTCTGGAGGCGCAATTGCGCTGGATCAAGGAACACTGGGGAGCCCGTTTCGAAACTATCGGGGCGAAAATCCTCTCTGGCCTCGATCTGATCGCTGAAGAGGAACGGCCCTATTTTCCCCCAGGCCCTGGTCCTGCAAAAGCATACAACTATGTCTTTTCCCGGGAAGAGTACGAAAAATTCACCCAAGACCGGGATTGGATGCCCTCCCTGGTCCTGCTGGCAAAAAACGCCTTGGTCTGGCTCCACCAGCTTTCAATCACCCATAACCGCCCCATCAACCGACTGGACGAGATCCCCGACAGCGAACTAGATGCCATAGCATCCCGGGGCATCAACGGGCTCTGGCTCATCGGCATCTGGCAGCGAAGCTCCGCCAGCGAGAAAATCAAGCGCCTCTGCGGAAACCCCGAGGCCGCCGCCTCTGCCTATTCCCTGTTCGATTACGAAATCGCCTGGGAGCTGGGCGGTTGGGAAGCCTTGGACAAGCTCAGGGAGCGCTGCCTCTGGCGGGGCATACGCCTGGCCGCCGACATGGTGCCCAACCATACCGGCCTCGATTCAGCCTGGATCCGCCAGCGCCCCGACCTCTTCATCGGCACGGACCGCTGCCCCTTCCCCAATTACAGCTTCAACGGCCCTGACCTATCGGAAGATCCATCCATCGGGCTCTGGATCGAAGACCACTATTACTCCCGGAGCGATGCGGCGGTTGTATTTAAGCGTCTGAACCGCAACACTGGCCATGTCCGCTATATCTACCACGGCAACGACGGCACAGGCATGGCCTGGAACGATACGGCCCAGATCGACTTTCTCAATCCCGAGGCAAGGGCCATGGTCAGGGAACGGATACTTCACGTGGCCAAGCATTTTTCGATCATCCGTTTCGACGCAGCCATGGTGCTCGCCCGCCAGCACATACGCAGGCTCTGGTACCCAGCTCCCGGCTCGGGCGGCGCCATACCCTCCCGCTCGGAATACTCACTCCACGAGGCTGAATTCAACCAGGCCATACCCGGGGAATTCTGGCGCGAGGTGGTGGACGAGTGCGCCGAAAAATCTCCGGATACTCTTTTACTGGCCGAGGCCTTCTGGATGATGGAAGGCTACTTCACCCGCACCTTGGGTATGCACAGGGTCTACAACTCCGCCTTCATGAACATGCTCAAGGAGGAAAAAAACTCCCTCTACAGGCTCACCGTCAAGAACACCCAGGAATTCGACAAAGAAATCTTGAAGCGCTTCGTCAACTTCATGAGCAATCCCGACGAGGAAACCGCCGTCGCCCAGTTCGGCATCGGTGACAAGTATTTCGGTGTCTGCACTATGATGGCCACCATGCCAGGCCTTCCCATGTTCGGTCACGGCCAGATCGAAGGCTTCACGGAAAAATACGGTATGGAATACCGCCGGTCCTACAGGGACGAAAAACCCGATCTCGCCCTGATCGAGCGGCACGAAAAAGAAATTTTCCCCCTCCTCCGCAGGCGTAGACTCTTCGCCGGGGTCGAGCAGTTCTACCTTTTCGACTTTATCTCCGACGAAGGCCACATCGATGAAAGCGTTTTCGCATACTCCAACGGCCTGGACAAGGACATAGCCCTGGTCTTCTACAACAACTGCTGGCAGCGAAGTTCGGGCAGCATAGTCTCCAGCTGCGCCTACACCGAAAAAGACGGTTCCGGAGTCCCCCACCTGCGAAGAAAATCCCTAACCCAAGCCCTCGGACTGGACCCGGGTCCCCGAAACTACCTGGCCGCCCAGGAGCAGCGCTCAGGTCTCTGGTACCTGTACCGCTGTTCCGACCTGAACAGCTACGGCTGGCGGGTCGAACTCCAGGGCTACCAGTCTCTGGTCTTTAGCGATTTCACCCGGATCCACGACCTGGACGGCGTCTACGAAAGGCTCTGGATCAGCCTCATGGGACGGGGAGTACCCAACCTGGACGAAGCGGTGGAAGAAGCAACCCGGCCCGAGCTCTACCGTGCCCTGGACAGCTGCACCGCCTCGCTTCGCCGTTGCGGCGAAGCGCTGCTTGCAAAGGGGGCGACAGAAAGCGCTGTGGCAATACCTCCTCTAGTAGAGCGTCTTGGCAGCGACGCCGAGCATTTCTTCTCCCGGCTCGCCCTTGCCATTTCCGAGGACGGCGGTAATGAACCGAGCATCGAGGCTCCCCTCCACGGACGGATCGTCATCGAGAACGGCATACGCCTGCTTGGGGCAATACTTGAGCTTCAGCATCCCGAAGATACCTTCGGTCCCGAGCAAGCGCTTCTCTTCTCCCGCCTCAAAGCCCTGCTGAGCTTTCCCTTAGCCCTGCGCGCCTGCTTGGATTTTGTTTTTATTGAAGGCCTTTCAAGAGTAAACCAGGGTGCCAATAAGACGGAGGAGCTGCGGTATATTCTGGAAAAATTCCTGATAAGAAAAAAAATTCTCTATCCCGAACTTACCCAGGCCCAGAAAGGCGATTCCGCCCAGAAAACGGAAGATTTCGATGCAGAGCAGCTCCAGGCGGCCCAAGCGGTGGATATCCTGGGCAGGCTCGACACTCCGGCCCTTCATTCCATCGTTTTCGCCTTCGCCACCAGACCCAGGGATACGAGCTTCAGCCCTCCGCTGGGCAAGGGCGAAGAGGAGCCAAAGCAGCTCCACTCGGCCAAGGCTCGTGCGGCGGAACTAGTCCGCTGGGCCGCCGGCGACAGTGAGGGCAGGCTGGCTATTGGCGTCAACAGCTGGGAAGGTAAAGATTATTTCAACAAGGAGCGCTTCGAGGCCCTGCTGGAGCTCTGGCCCTGCTTTGCCCTTATAGAAGCCGCGCTGGACAAGGTTCAAACCGGCGTCGCTCTCAAAAGTGGATCAGCCGGACATAGTCGCACCGATAGCGGAGCCTCGACGGCCGACCTTCTGGACCTGCTGAAGGATTTGTCCCGTATCCAGGCATTTGAAATCCAAGCGATCGCCCGGAAAGCCCAGGCGACCAGCGGCTATCTCATGGAGGCTCTGCTTGTCCATATCGAGCATGAAGAGCCCTAAGCCGCCATCCCCGGGGGATAGTAGAACCAGCCCTGTGGCGGAAAAAATAGTCTCAAGCTTGGACGATCAGGACCTTGTCTACGTCTTTCCCACTCAGATCGCCGCCGATTCCTGGGCAAGAGCGAGCCTGGACTTCTCTGGCCGGGATTGCATCGACCTTGATCGCTTTTTAGGCTGGGATAGCTTTCTCGCTTCTCTCCGCCAAATTCCCGACGCTCGGGAGAGAAAAGAGGCAGATGTCCGGAGCAGACTGCTCTGGGCTTACAGCCTGCTCGGAAGAAAAGAAAAAAAGCTCCGCCTCGAACGCCTGATCGATCCGGACAAGGCACCTCCAAGAAATTTAGCATGGAGTCTGGCAGCGACAGCCCCCTTCCTGAAGGAAGCAGCGGCGCAGATTGCCGAAAAAATCAAAGACGGCAGTCTGCCACCGGATCAGGGGCTTATTCGGGACTACGAATTTCTCTGGTCCGACTATGCTTTATTTTTGAAGCACCACGCCCTCTATGAGCCAGGGAGCCTCCCATTGCGCGCCGAAACCCGAGAGCGCTTTCTGCTCTTCTATCCCAGCCTCATGCCAGGGTATTCGCCCCAGCTCTTTACCCGCACTCCGGAACTTCGTATAGAAACCTGGGAACCCGGGCAGGATAAAACACCCACCGCGGCGGGAGGCCGGGAGACCGAAGAGCTCCCCCTAAGGTTCCAATCCACTCTTGCCGCCAAAGGTACCCAGCCTGACCAAGCCGCACCGGCGCCCTCGTCCGCCCCAAGGTCTCCAGCCGCCTGTCCCCCCATCCTCTTGACCTTCGCCAGTCTGCGGGACGAGTTGGAGTATGTCTTCGGTGTCTGCCGACATTGGGTAGACCAAGGAGTACCGGCTTCGGAGCTCGCACTCAGCCTGCCGAGTCTGGGTCCCGACACGATTGCCCATGTGCGCCGCATCGCCCGCTCCTGGGGCCTGCCGCTCCAGTTCCGCTCAGGCGCCGCTCTCTCCGACTCACCCATGGGAAGACTGATCAAGGCCTCGATACAGGCCCTGAACGAGGGCTTTTCCAGAAGAAGCCTCAAAACCCTTTTCGATCCCAGCCTCGCAGCCTGGAAAGACAGTACCAGCTGCCTCGCCTTGCTCGGCTTGGCGCGGCGATACAATATACCCGAGCTGAACTCAGATCCTGAGTATATGAGAGGCCTGTGGGCGAAAACTCTTAAACCCGCGGCGGGGCAGGCAGAATCCGTCAGTCAGTTCTTCTACGCCCTGCGCAAATCCTGTGTAGCCCTTTCTGGATCCCGGTCCTTCTCGTCCCTTCGGGTTGCCCTCCACGCGTTTATCGATGAGCTTTTAGATGAGGCGAATTTTTCGGACTATGCTAACCGCACCCTCCAAAGAATCTTCGAAGAACTCTCCTTTCTGGAAATCTGGGAAAACCGTCTGGAAAACTCCCTGCAGTCTTTTTCGCCCATCGAGGCGCTCCTGGCAGTCCTTGAACATAGCCACTATGCACCGGCAGAATTGCCGGAGGCCATCTCAGTACAGCCCTATCACCTAGGCATTCTGAGTGCTGCCAGGCTGCATTTTATCCTCGAAGCCTCCCTCGAATCCGCAGCCTTTGCCCTGCGCTTTCTTTCCCGGGCTCCCCAGGAAATTGGGGCGCCGCAGGACGAAGTTTCACTCACCGAAGCCCTCTTCGATTCCATGGGCATAGTCAATGGTCTTTTCTGCCATGCGGAAAATTCCCTGGAAGGTTACAGCGTCGCCCATCCCTATTTTTTCCGGCGTTCGGCCCGAAGGCTGCCCATCCAGGCCGCATCGATCCCACCCTCTCCCGAGATTCTCGAAACCCAGGCATGGCTCCGCCTGGACGCCTCCGCTCTGCCCACCAGCCTCCCTGCCTTGACGCTCGCAGCGGCCAAGGGCAGCTTTTCAGGCGAAAACGCTATCGCCCCAGCATTTCCGCCCCCCCTATTCTTCGACCCCCCAGGCTACGCGCAAAAAAAACCGGGGACAAAGCCAGCCTTGGACCCAGCGGCGCTTCTGCGCCTGCGGGCCTTTGACGCCGCTCCCTTTTTCAAGCTGAATCCCAGGGGTTTAGGAACTATCAACCACTGCCCCTTCCGCTGGTTCTTGACGGGAATACCGGGCCTTGAAGAGGAGATTGCCGATCCGGCAATCCTGGCTGAAGGCTCCCTCATGCATGACATGATCCGAAGCCTTTTAACAGAGCCCCAAGCCCAGCCAACCCCAGCCCCGAACCTTCAGGACAATCTAGCAGAACCCGTCCCGAGCGAAGTCTCCCGGGACGAAAGAATCCATAAAACTTTCCTGGCTGCCCTCAAAAAAACGCTGAACCGCAGCGGCTATTCGCTCCAAGTCGCCCTGGAATCGTCCTATCCAAAAATACAGGACAGGATAGGCAGGATTCTCGCCTACGAAAACAATCTCAGCGAAGAAGGCTGGCTTAAGAGCGACTTCGAGCGAGGCCTCTTTATGGAACTGCCCGAGCTGGGTCTGAAGCTGGAGGGCCGAGCCGACAGGGTGGCATTCAAGGCCAGCCCCGGCTGCCTGCTTATCGATTACAAGCGTAAGCGCTGTCCCGCCAAAAAGGAATTTCTCGCCGATGAAGAAGGCGTAGTCAGGGATTACCAGATCAATGCCTATGCAGCCATGCTCGAATCCTCAGGCTTTGCGGTGCTGCAGGCTCTTTACTGGTCTATCGAAGACAACAAGCCCGTCGTTGTATTCGGGTCCGGAAAACAGCGCCCTGACAGAGCATCTTTCGAACCAGAGCGCAGGGCGCTCCAGCGCGCCCTGAACGAGGCATCGGCACGCATTAGGGAAGGACGTTTTTTGGATATCGAGCCCTCGGCGCAGGCCTGTTCCGACTGTCCTTTCAGGGCTGTGTGCAGAGCCCATTTTGCGGCGGAGCGATCATGAAGCAGACCGAGTATCCCAGCTACCTTACAAAGCTCGATGAAGCCCAGCGCCGGGCAGTGCTGGCAAGGCAAAGCTGCGTTGTCACCGCGGGAGCCGGCGCGGGCAAGACCACGGTGCTGGCCGCCCGTTTTGTCCACCTGGCGGTGGATCAAAAAATTCCATTACGCTCAATACTAGCCCTGACCTTTACCAGAAAGGCAGCCGCCCAGATGTACGAACGGATCTACCTGGCCCTGGCGGCGCAGGATTCCCCCTGGGCCAGAGGACAGCTGGAGGATTTCCAGAACGCCCAGATCACCACGATCGATTCATTCTGTACCACCATACTTCGCAGCAGCGCCCGAGATTTCGGCTATACTCCCGAATTCACCGTGGATGCCAAGGCCTGCGCCGACCTCGCCCTATCCATAGCCGGACGCTACATAGGACGCCACAGAAACGAGGAAGGCATCAAAGAGATTCTTGCCTCCTTTTCGCCCGATGATGTCGCCCGCCGGCTTCTCACGGACCTGGGAACTTCCTTCATATCGCCTGTCGCGCTACGCAGCCCCCTCTTCCAACCGATGGCAAAAACTCTCGGAATCCTTGTGGATACGAAGAGCAGAGAATCCCTTGATACGCTCAAAACAATGAGCGAAGAAATCTTGAGTTCAGCCATAGCCCTGGACCAGCCGAAAAAAGACTGCTCCGCCGCCATTGAAGCCTCCACCGGCTTCCTGAGGATTCTCGATACTATAGACCGACAAAGCTCCGGAGCAATGCAGCCCGAACTCGACCGGGCAGTTCGAGCCTTTTCGGCGTTGAGCCTCCGTTCCTACGCGAAGAGTGAAGCCGAAACCGGGATAAAAAACCTGGCAAAATGCGCCAGAGAGGAAGCGGTCCGCTTGGTCGCCCTGTCGGATTATCAAGCACTCCTACCCTCCCATGTCGCCCTGCTCAAAAGACTGGACGAGTACGCCCAAGAACTGTCCGAGGCTAAGCGTCTGGCCAATATCCTGGATTTCAAGGACCTGGGACTCTGCGCCGTGGATATCCTTACGCGGAGGAAGGACATCAGGGAATTCTGGAAACGCAGGATCGACAGCATCATGATCGACGAGTTCCAGGACAATAACCAAATCCAGAAAGAGCTCCTCTATCTTCTAGCCGAGCGGCGCGATAAAAGCGCCGATGGCATCCCCAGTCCCGCCGAACTGGAAGAGGGCAAACTCTTTTTTGTGGGAGACGAAAAACAATCCATCTATCGCTTCAGAGGCGCCGACGTTTCGGTCTTCAAGCGCCTGTCGGCGGAGCTGGGGCAGGGCAGCATGAAGAATGAATCAGGCGATCCTGAGCAGGCAGCTATCGAGAATGCGTATAGCCTCAGCCTGCCCAGCAATTATCGCAGCTCCTTGGTGCTGCTTCGCTTTTTTAACCGATTTTTCGCCGTCGTTCTGGACCCAGGTCAAAGCGCCGAAAGCTTTGAGGCAGACTACAGGTCGATGCGCGAAGGCTCTGCGGCCAGCCAGGGAGGCTTTTCCTCATCCATCGTCTTCTTTCAGATTGAAAGCCGGGAAAAACAGGAAGAACTCAACCGACTGGACGAACCGGACGAGCCGAGCGAAACGGACGAAAAAAGCGAGGATAAACAGGTTTCGATACAGGGTGCCGAAAACGACGATGACAGGCTTGCCTTCGAAATAGCCCATTTTATTCGGGAGAATCGCGGCTTGTTGAAAGTTCGAAAGGCCGGGTCCGCCCAGGGCGAGACCCGGCCCTCGGAATTCGATGATTTCGCCATCCTGCTCCGGAGCACTACCCACCAGCACCGGCTGGAAAGACAGCTGCGCAGGTTGAATATCCCTTACGAGGCGGAAAGCCCCAGAGGCTTATATACCGATTCGCCGGCCAACGATATCTACCACATACTCCGCTATGCCCTGGATCCCACTGACAGGACAGCCTATGCAGCCCTGCTCCGCTCCCCTCTGGCCAGGCTGTCGGACGAAGCCTTTCTCGAGCTCCTGAGCGAGAAGGATTCCGACAACCTTCGGACAAGTCTTCCGGAGAGAGACCGAAGCCTCCTGTGCAGGATGGAAACCTTCTTCGAGGAACTCCGTAGCCGCCTGGACAGTCTCTCGACGGCGGATCTTACAGAGTACGTCTGGCACAAGGCTGGGCTTCGGCTGGACATCCTTTCCCGCCCCGAGGCTCAGAGCTTTCTCGAGCATTTCGACTATATCCATCACCTGGCAGCCCAGACGGACAAGGAAGGCAAACCCTTATCGGCGTTCCTGGAATCCCTGGGATCTGCCATCGAGGGAAGCCAGGAGGCTCCCGAGCTGGACAATGTCCAGCGCAGGCTTCTGGGCGGCGTTAAAATACTCACCATACATAAGGCTAAAGGCCTCGAATTTCCCATCGTCATTCTTCCCTGGGTCGAATCAAGCGGCAGATCGGGCAGGAGCCAAAAACTCTGGCAGATGCTTCCCGAAGGCCTGGCGGTGGATTTAAAGCCCTACGACTCCCCCGGGGCTTCGGCGACAAACATCCTGTACAGCTTGGGCAAGGAGCGGGAGGAAGCGATGGAGAAGGCAGAGATCAAGCGGCTGCTCTACGTCGCGTGCACCAGGGCCGAGGATCATCTTTTCTTTTTCGCTAAAAACCGAAAAACCGCTGACCAGCGGGGGCGTTCATTTAAATATTATCTGGATACGTATTCCAGTCTTTACAATGCTTCCGAAGAATCAATGCTGGAACTGCGAAAGCTCCCCTACCGTCCGGCTGGTAGTATTGCGTTAGAACCAGATGCCCGGAGTAAAAGACCCGACTGCAAAGACTTTTATAAGCGATACGCGATTGCCGAAGTCTTGAAGCAGGCGTATCCCCGCTCCCGGCTCAGCGTCACGGTGATCAATACCGCGGCCAGGGCGGCGACCGTTTCCGATACGGCTGCAGTGGCGGCAGGGCAGGAATCGGGGTTCGCCGCTTACCCATCGGTCCTTCCTAGCGTAGGCACGGCGCAGCCAGAGCTTTTCGGAATTCTCTGCCACGAGATGACAGACTATGCAATCCGCAAGGCTTCCACCGAAGGGTTTATGCCCTCGGAAAAGCTGGCCCGGGACCTAGGTCCAGAAAACCTGGCGGCGGCGCTTGAGGCCGCAAAAAGCCTGGTTGAAGCCTTTCTCGCATCCGAGTTTTGGCGGACACTCTCCAGGCTGGCCGCCAGAATCAAGACCGAAGCCTCCTTTCTCTATGCCTTAGGCGGATTCTATATTGAAGGCCGCACCGATCTGCTCATAGAAACACAGCAGGAATGCCTCGTTGTCGATTTTAAGACCGACGAGCATCTCGATCCTAAAGACTATCGAGTGCAGTTGGATATCTACCGCAGAGCCGTGCGGGCGCTTACCGGAGGCAAATCAACAAGAGTCTGTCTTTATTGGCTAAAAACAGGTCAGGTTTTCTGGCAGGAAGAAAGCATCAGCGATGGAATGCTACTAGCGCTGGCGCGTCAGGCCTCCATGCCTGGACCGGGAAGACAAAACGATCCGGCGACGGTGCTTGAATAGGCAGAGGCTTGCCGGGCTATACTAGGACGCGATGAAGCAGAGGAAACGAGAAACTAAAACGGATCGAGAAAAACCCAGGATTTTCGAGCTCTTCATGCTCTTGGCTAGGATCAACGCCATCACCCTGGGGGGCGGCTACGTCATCGTTCCGGTAATGGCCTCGAGCCTTGAAAAGAAAGGCTGGATGAGCGAACCGGAGTTCTATGACATTTTTGCCCGAGCCCAGGCTTTTCCCGGCCCCATGGCGCTGAACAGCGCGCTGCTCGTCGCCATGAAGCTCTTCGGACCCAAGGGTATACCGGCGGCATTTTTAGGCGTCGTTCTACCGCCCTTTATCGCGTTGATTCTCGTAAGCGGCCTCATCCAGCGTTACGGTTCACTTCCGGCTCTGCGGCGCTTTCTCGACGGAGCAGGGGCCGTAGTCCCAGGGCTTATCGCCGCTATGATTTGGAAAAACGCCTCCAAACGTTCCTGGAACATCCCCAGAATCATAGAGACTGGCCTGCTGGCAGTGCTGCTTATACTCCTGCCCCGTTTCAGCCTGCCGCTGCTACTTCTGGCAATCGTGATCTTTTATTGCATCGAGGGATTATGCAAATCCTGGAAATAATCTGGACATTTTTTAAAATAGGCATCGTCTCTTTCGGCGGAGGCTGGTCCATTGTCGGGATCATACGCAACGAAGTAGTGCCGCGCTGGATAAACGAGCAGGAATTTCTCTCTCTGATCGCCGTGGCCCAGTCCACTCCTGGTCCGATAGCGCTCAACGCTGCTACCATGATCGGCTGGGAATACGGGGGCTTTTTTACAGCCATGGCCGCCACGCTCTCGGTGGTCGCATTTCCCGTTATAGCAATCCTCGTCGCAACGTATCTGGCTCGGTTCATAAAGTTGCGCGCCGCTGCAATCAACGAATCGCTCAAGACCGGCAGCATCGCAATGATGCTCATGGCGCTCTGGGCATTGAAACCTAGTTCCGCAGATCCATTGCTCATAGCCATGGCGCTGGGCGCCTTCGCGTTAGCCGCTTTTACTAAAATAAACGCGTTGTGGGCCATCCTCGGCTCGGGAGCGCTCAACGCGATAGCCGGTCCGGCGATACGCGCCCTACTAGGAATAGGCGGATAGCGGTAAAAGGGGATTTCCGGCGTTCTCGGAAAAGAGTCAGCCGATCACTGCAACAAGGAAAAGCTGTCCCACTCTGCCCTTACTTTCCGCACCGCTTTTTCGAAATTGTTAATCTCGTCGAAGCTCTTGGCCGGGCTAAGCTCTTCGGGCCTTGCCACGGCAAAAATTCTTGCCAGCCCGCGCTGGGACAGCAGCTCTTCTACGTTGTCCAGGGCGAATTCCCGCTCCCCAGGATCGTTGCCCGGAATTGCGTAACCGAAGCCTTCGGCCCAATACAGGTCGCGGATCTCGTTCATTGCCTCGACTAGCGTCTCGGTCCTGTACAGTCGAATGCCGACATTGGTATAGCCCATCGCCGGTCGGACAGGCTGCGCAGCCGAAGCCGCATGCTCGACGCCGTATAGGCCCGATCCAGCGGCAGGTTTTTTCAATTTATCGTGCCCAAGCTGCCTGGGAATCCCTTTTCCATCCAGAGTGATGGGATACGCTGGATTCTTCACCCGCGCCGCAGGCAGAAGAAGCCCCAGAGCAAGACCCTTGCGTTCCAGGGCTTCCATGCAGCGCAGCGCGAGCAGCACCGTCAGCGGTGAGTTGGCGTCGCCGGCAAAATTGACGATGAGGTATTTGTACTTCCTCCAGACCGTCATTGCCTGGTATACAGCGTCGCCATGGCCCAGGGGCTTTCCCTGCGGTCCCAGCCTCTGGCTTTGAAAAAGTACAGTGCTCGGATCCATCCCCAGGGGAGCGAGGACCTGGCTTTTTATCTCGTCTTTCCAGCCTCGTGTGACAATGCAAGAGCTGCCCACACGTCTTAGCGCGTCGAGGGCGTAGGCCGCAAGAGGAATTCTTCCCCCTGCCTTTCCAAGGTAATCGCGGACCGGAAAAAGCCCCCTGGGGGCTTCCAATGGAAAGGCCCTTGCAGCTTCCAGGGTTTCTTCGTCCAGGGCGGAAACCCAGGCCTCGGCCTGGGTCTTCGCGGCCTCGAGCGTTCTCTTCCAGCGCGATCCGGCCCCAGCCAGGAGGGTGAGGCAACAGGTCTGCGCCTTGAGGGTTTCGCTTACCGAAAGCCCGAATTCCATGACGAGATCCTTGCGCAACGGAAGGGCCGAAGCGTGATCGCCTGCGGTAAGGGAAACCAGGTCAGCAGGCATGTGGCGTGCCCGGTCCACAGTCGGCCGGTTTTTGAATAACTTCTGAAGAAATTTCCTTTTCCATATAATGAATCACCCGATATTTTTTTACAAAGCCACTGGGCCTGTAGGTCATCTTGGCCTGGCGCAGACCCTCGTTGCCCAGATCCTGTTCCCTATTGATCAGCTTGAAATACTTGGGCAGGGATTGAGCGAAGGCCTGGTTCATGAACTGATAGATACCCTTGTATCGGTCGCAGGCCTTTTCAAAGTGAATGGCGAACATCGATCCCTTGGCCATAGGCTCGCCCAGACACCAGCCCACCGGTTCGTCTTCGATATAGTAGACAGCGCCCCGCATACCGAGCTGGGAATGCAGTTCGATCCCTTCCCTAGCCGAGACATAATCGCCATCGAAACCCTTGGAAGCCCTCCACGCTTCCAGCACCGTAAGAGCGTCGCCGGTACGGGAAGCGTTCAAGGGGCGCTGGATGCATTCGAATGAGTTTATGAAGCCGTTTACCAGATTCCGCTTCTTGTGGTATTCCCTGCCGCTCAATTCAGCCAGGTCCTGCCTCTGGTACAGGTAATCGAAATTGTCCCTGTCCTCCCACACCTCGTAGCCCCGCCCTTCCAAGTCTATCCTGTGCTGGGCGGCCTGGGTCTCGGAGAGGTTTTTCATGTAGTCATGACTTTCCATCAGTCTATCGAACAGGGCCTTGTCGGGGAAACAGCAGGGAAGATAGAAAAAACGCTTTCCGTCTTTAGCCCCGCTTATGATCAGTCCACCATCGGCTATCCGGGATACCGTATAACCATAGACATGGCGAAACAGGTAGAGGTTGGAAAAGCTGAACTCGGAGATGCCTTCTTTTAATAGGTTGAGGGCTGGATACATTTCCTGCTTCATCGCCAGCGAAATGGGAGCGAACTCGGGATACGGGGGTATTGAATGATTATTATTCATTGTCTCGATGATACGCTCGCCGGAGCTCTAGGACAAGCAGGCCAGGATTCCTTAAGGCGGCACCGCGTGTTTCGTCCTGCAGAAGGAGCGTCTGGCATCGGTTGCGCCGCTGGCCGTTTTATGGGCATACTTTAGCAACCATGAGCAAGCATAAAGAAGCCCTTTCTAAGCCCTATGTTTCCGGTTTGGTCGAAAGATTCCTTCGCTACGCGAAAATCGACACCCAGAGCGATCGCCATATCGAGGAAATCCCCTCCACAAAGACTCAGTGGAACCTCGCCCATCTCTTGATGGACGAACTTAAGTCCCTGGGCATTTCCGATGTAAGCCTGGACGAGCACTGCTACATCATCGCCAGACTGCCGGCATCCCCGGGCTTGGAGAATAAACCAGTCGTCGGCCTTATGGCACACATGGACACAGCCAGCGACGTGCCGGGATCGGAGGTCCGGCCTCGTCTCATCGAAGGGTACGACGGCAAGGCTCTCAAGCTCGCCGCCGAAGGCCGGCTCGACCCCGCGGAGTACCCTGATCTTGCCGACCATGCCGGCGACAGCATCATCGTCACCGACGGCAGTACCCTTCTCGGCGCCGACGACAAGGCCGGCCTGGCCGAAATAATGACGAGCGTCGAATGGCTGACAAGCCATCCTGAAATCAAGCACGGTCCCATCGAGGTATTCTTCACCCCCGACGAGGAAACCGGTAAAGGCATGAATCTCTTCCCCCTCAAAAAGGTCAAGGCTGTCGCCTGCTACACCTTCGATGGCGGCAAGGCCGCTGAGATCGAGGCCGAATGCTTCAACGCCTACCAGGTGCGGGCTGAATTCACAGGCAAGGTCATCCATATCGGCGCCGCCCGGGGCAAACTGGCCAACGCAACAGCCATGGCCTGCCACTTTGTCTCGATGCTCCCCAGATCCGAAAGCCCCGAGGCTACCGACAACTGGTATGGCTACTATTGCCCCATAGAGATCCAAGGTTCCATGGAAAAGGCGACGGTGGACATTTTCCTCCGGGATTTTTCCGCCCAGGGCATGGAGCAGCGTATCAATGCCGTAAAATCCTTTGCGGCGGCGGTGGAAGCCCAGTTCCCGCTTGGCAGGGTAAGCCTGGAGGTCAAGAAGCAGTACCTCAACATGAAAGAAAAGCTCGACCAGAACCCGGCGGTGCTTGAAAAGCTTGCCGAGGCTATACGCCAGGCCGGAGCCGAGCCAGTCATCAGACCCATCCGGGGCGGCACAGACGGTTCCAGACTCACCGAAATGGGCATCCCTACCCCCAATGTCTTTACCGGAGGGTACAACTACCATTCCAAGCATGAGTGGGCTTCGGTGGCGGAAATGTCTCTGGCGGTACAGAGCGCCCTCAACCTTTTAAACCTTTGGGCCCAGTAAGCAGTGTAGTTGGGCTCCGCTAAAAGCCGGGCTGTAGGAGTTTTTTCTTTACAGAATTACAATCACAAGGTAGAATTGTACTACAATCCTGCAATTTCACGAAAATTGCCAAAAAGATGGGCCTGTTTGCTTGCAGAGTTGCCAAAACTGTTCATACTTGTTCTTAAGGAAATTTAATGCAAGAACATGTCGACACCCAGGAACTTGAGAAGGCCGCCGGCCGGACCGGAGTCTTTAAGGCTGTCGAAATAGATCTGCTGCACGAAACCTTGTTGTCCTGGAAAAATTCACCCGGCGATCCTTACACCGTCCTCGAGCTGCGGGACGGCAAAAGCCTGGTCGCCTTTGCCATTATAAGCAGGATCAGCGGGCGTGAATCTACCTACGACATCCGCTACCTCGTCGTGGACCGGGACTACCGCTCCACCGAGGGTGGAAAGCACCTGCTCCAGCTTATCGACGACGAACTGCTGGCAAACAGCAGCTATGCTGTCATCCGCCTCGAAAGCTCCGGTCTCAAGCTCTTGAACATCGGCCCCGATACCCTGACCGAAGCCGGCTACAAGATAATCGGCCACATAGAAAGCTACTACGGCGAAAACAACGACTACTACTACCTAATCAAAACCGCCTATCGGAACCCACCCAAGTTTACCAAGCCCGAATCCCCGGTATCCGAAGATGGATCCAGCGATGCCAAGCCGGTAGATTCTTCACCCCACGGCGAGAATGCCGCAGGACAGGATGTGACGGACCCGGCCTAGAGATAGTGCCACAGCCCTTAAACCTCGGTCAGCGCTTGATTCATATTGCCCCGACCTGTTATAGTCCTCCCGGTACGGGCCAAGGTAGCTCACCAGGCAGAGCGGCGCACTCGTAATGCGCAGGTACCGGGTTCGATTCCCGGCCTTGGCTATAGCTTCCTTCATTAAATTCGACATGATAACCGGATTTTCAGGATAGACAGGAATAATCCCCATGTATAAATCGGCAATGGCTATAAGCGTTTTCGGCGTATTCCTCCTCATCTGGATGAGTCTCGGTATAGGGATCATCGGTGAGGATGGCAATCCGACAAACGTCGTATATGCCACAGTGGTGGTGATAGGGATCATCGGGACAATTCTGAGCCGCAGGAAGCCCGCCGGCATGGCCCTCACCCTCTTTACCATGGCCCTCGCCCAGGCGGTCATAGCGATCATCGCGATACTGCTCAAGGCCGGCATGCCCTGGAGCCCGCCAGCCGAGCTGCTTGGGCTCAACGGCATTTTCATCGTCCTATTTACCGCCGCCGGGCTTCTCTTCCGCCGCGCGCGGCGTCATGTGCACAAGGCGTAAAAAGACCAGGGCAGTGACGGGTATTGTCTTTCGCGTTATGCGATATAATTTTTAAAATATAGATATTTTTTATGTTTTTCGATTGACACTGCTAGGATTGGCTGAATACAATCACGCGAGTATAAAATAAATATTTATACATACTCACGGAGGTTCTATGAGAAAGCTGTCAGTGAAAAGTTTCGCAGCAGTGGCAATGGCACTCCTCATCGCAGGATGTACATCGAATGCAGCGAAGGTCTCAGCCCCGATGGACGGTACCTATGAAGGCACCGGTCGTGGCATGCAAGGACCTATCACGGTCCAGGTCGTGGTAGCCGATGCCAAGATAGCATCGGTGGGTATTCTTTCATCGAAAGAGACCCCCAACATCGCAAAGGTGGCGCTGGAGCGGATTCCTGCGCGCATCGTAGAAACCCAGAGCCTCAAGGTCGACACGGTTACAGGCGCTACCATCGCCAGCAACGGCATCAAGAACGCCGTAGCCGACGCCGCCGCGAAAGCCGGATTCGACGTGGACGCGCTCAGGAAAAAGGAAGTCAAGGTAACGCCCCGGGCTCCCGAAACATGGAACACTGACGTTCTGGTAATCGGCGCGGGCGGCGCGGGCTTGAGCGCTGCCATCAGCGCGGCACAGTTGGGAACGAAGGTGATTCTCATCGAGAAGAGCTCCTTCATCGGCGGCAACTCCATGGTAGCCGGCGCGGCCTATAACGCGGTCGACCCGGAAGCCCAATCCACCATGAAGCTCACCGGAGCCCAAAAATCCTCAATGGATTCCTACCTCGCCCTGGATCCAGCGGATCCCAGCCTTAAATTCGATAGATACCCCGAGTGGAAGCCCGTATTGGATCAGCTCAAGGCAGACATTAAGGCATTCTATGCGGCGAACAAGGCCAAGACGGTAGGCGTCGATATGCCCGGCTTCGATGCCATCTCCCTCCATATGTGGCATATTTACACCGGCGGTCTCAGGCAGCTTACCGACGGCAGCTGGATCGCCCCCAGACTCGATTTAGCCAGTAAGCTGGCCGAAAGCGCCCTGGCCAGCCTGAAGTGGATGGACAGCCTCGGCCTCGAGGCTCAGTACGGAGCAACCTCCCTGCACGGCCGTGCGACGGGTCTTTCCACCGTCCTCGGCGCCATGTGGCCCCGCACCCATAGCTTCATGTCTGGCGCCGACCGGATACCGCAGCTAGAAAAGAAAGCCCTCGAGTTCGGCGTAAAGATCTATACCGAAACTAAGGGAACCGAGCTGCTGGCTGGAGCAGGCGGCAAGGTAGTAGGCGCCAAGGCAGTACAGGCCGACGGCACGCAGATCACCATAAACACCGCGAAGGGTGTCGTGCTCGCTTCCGGCGGTTACTGCGCGAATCCAGCTATGGTCAAGCAATACGACAAGTACTGGGGCGCAGATCTATCCACCAGGACCCTCTCCACCAACGTGGGCACCAACACCGGCGACGGCATCGTCATGGCGGAAAAGCTTGGCGCGTCCCTCTTCGGTATGGAAGTATCCCAGATGATGCCCTCCTCCTCCCCCACCAAGGGAACCATGACCGACGGTATCTGGGGCGACGCAGCCGAGCAGATTTGGATCGACGGTAAAGGCAACCGCTTCGTGGACGAGTATGCCGAACGGGACGTTCTCGCTAAAGGTTCTCTCAAGCTGGATGGAGGAATTTTCTACATCATTTATGCAGGACGCGGCGCCGTGAACAAGCCCGAGGAAATGCTCAAGGGAGCCCCCTTAGACGCAAGACTAAAAGCCATGGTCGACGGCGGACATGTATGGTGGGGCAACACCCTGGCCGAGCTGGCCGCCGCCACTGCCAAGCCTGCCGCAGGCGTAGCTCCGGCCTTCACCGAAGCAGCGCTGCGCGCCACCATCGAAAAATACAACAAAGCAGTGGCTGAACAGAATGATACCGAGTTCGGAAAAGGCGTCATCGCTGGCGCCATCGACCTCGCAGCTGTCGACGCCGACCCCAACCTGGGTCTGGCGATCAGCCCCCGCAAGTCTTCCCTCCATCACACGATGGGCGGTGTCTTGATTGACACCGAAACCCGCGTGCTCGACGCCAAGGGCAACCCGATCCCCGGGCTCTGGGCAGCCGGAGAAGTCACCGGAGGCATCCATGCGGGCAACCGCCTGGGCGGCAACGCGATCGCCGACATCTTCACCTTTGGCCGTATAGCCGGACTGAACGCGGCGAAGTAAAAGTTTTTAGTTCGCTTGTACTAGCAAGCCCCGCCCCCGCTTTGCCGGGGGCGGGGCTTTTATTTCACTTTACCGATCACCGCCATGGATAGTGTTGCTCGCCTATTGATCTGAATCGTAGGCGACAAGAAAACAGGAAGCGCATGATCACTATGAAAATCCTGTTATCCTTTCCGATTTCTTACGCCTTGCCCAGCCTCCGAACCTCTCTCAGAAGCAGTGTGGTGGTTATGGCAGAGGAAAGAAGATCTGCCAGGGGATAGGATATCCAGATGCCGTCGAGCCCAAAGAAGCGGGGTAAGAGCAGGATCAGGGGGATGAGAATGAAGAACTGGCGGGACAGGCCCAGGGCAACCGATTCCGTAGCCTTGCCAACCGCCTGGAAATACGTGGTCCCGGTGATCTGCACCGCCGCCAGGGGGTCGAACATTACCATGATCCTGAGAACCCGGGCGCTGGAATCGACCAGGGCGGCGTCGGAAGTAAAAAAGCCCATACCCACCCTGGGCAGGAGCATCATGAAGGCATAGCCGATCCCCGCCAGGCCGGTGGCTGTAAAAATTGTCGTTCTCAAAGTCGCCCTGACCCGGTCGTAGCGTTTTGCGCCGTAGTTGTAGCCCGCGATGGGCTGGAAGCCCTGGACGATTCCCAGGACAGGCATGATGACGATCATGTTGAGTCGGTGGATCATGCCAAAGGTAGTGATAGCCGAGTCGCCGCCGTAGCGCCCGAGGGAAGTGTTTACCAGCAGCATGAGAAGGCTCATCCCCGCCGACTGGATAAAGGCGGGCGTTCCCAGCAGGAAGCTCTGGCCCAGGATTTTTGGCCGTATACGGAATTCCGAGGCAACGAGGGGAACAATCATTTTCTTCCGAGCGTACAGTGAAGCCAGATAGGTTACCGATGCTACTTGGCTTATCACCGTGGCGATCGCCGCTCCCCTAACCCCCAGGCCCAACCCGAATATAAATATAGGGTCGAGAATAGTATTTAAGCCTGCTCCCAGGAGCATACCCTTCATGGATGCCTTGGTATTCCCTTCGGAGCGAACCAGGTTGGAGGCGCACATCGCCAGGGCAAAAAAGAAGAAACCAGCCCCAACGATGCTCAGGTAACCCATAGCCAAAGGCATGATCTCTTGACTGGCGCCGAAAAATGTAAGTATCGGTCGCATAAAGGCAAACAGCAGGCCCACCAAGATAGCATTGACCAGAATAACCGTGGCGTAGGCCGTACCTACAGCCTTTACCGCCTCGTCGTGGCGCTTTTCTCCCAAGCGTCTGGATACGATAGAAGCGGTGCCAATGCCAGTAGCTTGGGCAACCGAAGAGACGATCATCTGGATAGGAAAGACGATTGAGAGCG
>JAEZSM010000054.1 GCA_023421875.1 Spirochaetota bacterium
CTGGGAGCGGAGAAGAAAAACCCCGTTAGTGGAGCGGCAAGATTATCTACCTGGGTATGCGCTGATGTAGAAGAAAATCGGTTAAACGTAGAAAGAAACGAAAAAGGCGATCGCTTTAGATACCTAAGCGATCGCTTCCCCAACAAGGTTCGAGGAACTAATTATTTTTTAAATAATGCCCATTGCCCGACATAATGGTTAAATCATGTTTGCGTATGGCAGAGCGATCAGGTGCATTTAGGCACTCAAAGACAAAAAACAATCGCCATCACAACGCCGAGGGCGGCCCCCACGAGAACTTCGGCGATGGTATGGCCGTGGACTTCCTTAACCGGGTCATAGTCGAGTATCGATTTTTCTTCCAGGGAAGATCCCAGTTTATTGAGCGCCTGGGACTGGAGACCCGAGGAGCGTCGCACCCCTAGGGCGTCGCGGATGACGATGAGGGCTAGAAAAAGCGAAAGGATAAAAAGGTTGGAGTAACCTTCGGTCAGCAGGGTTGCCGTCGATATCGCGAGGGCCGTGGCAGAGTGGCTGGAGGGCATGCCACCGGTTCGCCAGAAGAATATGGACATGGCCTCCCTGAAATCCTCTTCTTTTCTTGCCTTGGCCAGGGCGATCAGCGCCTTGATGAGCTGCGCCCCCGCAAGGCTGAAAAATGCCGAGAGAAAAATGGGGTTCGAGAAAAGTGTGGAGGGAGAACCGATCATGGTGTTCATCGATCGTAAAGTTTCCCTTTCGAGCCCGGTTCTGTCAATACTTGTCGATTGACCCCGGCACCTCAAGGGACTACACTTTTACGATGCAATGGAGCCTAACCATGGAGCTCGGCTCCGACGATGAAGGAAGACGCCTGGACAGGGTTCTCCGCAAGGCGCTCAAGGATCTTCCGCTCTCGGCCATACACCGCGCCCTCAGAAAGGGGCAAATCAAGGTGGATGGCAGCAGGAAACCTCCCGAACACCGCTGCAGGCAAGGCGAGCGCATCGAGTGCAAAATCCTCAGCTCGGCGAAAATTGGGACTGCCGAACCCGAAGAGCAGAGACCAGGGCATCGGATCTCCCCGCTTTCTTCCCTTAGCGTAGTGTACGAAGACAAAGCCCTACTCTTCGTGAACAAGCCACAGGGGCAGTTGGTCCATGGCTCGGCGCAGAGTCTCGAAGCCTTTGTAAGAAGCTACCTCGAAGGCAAACTGCCACCCTCCCTCTCCTTTGTCCCCGGCCCACTACACCGCTTGGACAGAAACACCTCCGGTCTTGTCTGTTTTTCAAAAAGCCTGGAGGGTGCTATCCGGTTCAGTGCGGCGCTCAGGGAGGGAAGAATCGGCAAGACCTACCTCGCGGTGCTCGAAGGAAGCCTCGAAAGCCCGCAGCGCTGGAACGACATTCTTGTCAGGGGATCAGACCTGCGCAGCAGGATGCTCAGCAAGACGCCGGACGAGGATGGCACAGAATCCCTTACCGGGCAGGAGAAAGCCGCATCGACGGAGATTCTCCCGCTGGCCTCTTCTAAGGGGCTCAGCCTCGCGGCGCTGCGGCTTCACAGCGGCCGCACCCACCAGATTCGCGTGCAGTCGGCCCATCACGGCTTCCCCCTTGCCGGCGACGTTAAATACGGCGCCGGAAGAAAAGCGTTCCCCTATTTTCTCCATGCGTTCCGCTTATCCTTCGCAGAAGCCCTCTATGAGGGACTTCCCCAAAGGCTAGAAGCCCCCTTTCCAGAAGAATTTTTAGAAATTATCGAAAAAACCTTTTTCCTCAGGCCTGAAGAAGTATATTCACTAATGAGGCAATCCAATTTCCAGGAGGCTGATTAATGCCCGAGACCGTTATTCGACCCAAGGCTAAGTTCAAAATACCCGATATAAAGCTCAAGGGTCCCATCATTCTCATTATCGTACTGGCCGTAGCGATTATCGCGGTGCTCTCCACGAGCTTCATCATCGTCGATCAGACTGAGAGCGCGGTCATAACCACCTTCGGCAGGTATTCCAAGACCGTGGGCGCCGGCCTGCACTATAAGCTCCCCTTCGGCATCCAGAAGTCCTATATCGTTCCCACCAAGGTCATCCAGACCGAAACCTTCGGGTTCAGAACCTTGAAGACCGGTTTTCAGACCCAGTACTCGGAGCAGCAGTACCCCGACGAGTCGACCATGCTCACCGGCGACCTGAACATCGTCGATGTGGAGTGGATCATCCAGTACAGGATCGACGATCCACAGGCCTGGCTTTTCAATGTTTTTGACAAGCAAAAGACAATCAGGGATATTTCCCAGTCAGTTATGAACCGGCTCGTGGGCGACAGACTCATTCTCGGCGTCATCGGCTCGGACCGCCAGACCATCCAGGACAACGCGGTCGTCATGATG
This sequence comes from Spirochaetota bacterium, assembly GCA_023421875.1. Lineage (GTDB taxonomy): Bacteria > Spirochaetota > Spirochaetia > Treponematales > Rectinemataceae > UBA2256. Next base: position 2,371 of record JAEZSM010000054.1, read on the forward strand.
AACGACATTTTCGACCAGTACGGGTTGGGTATCAAGGTAACCCAGGTTCAGCTCCAGAATATCGTGCCCCCCGCCGGGGTCCAAAATGCCTTTGAGGATGTGAACAAGGCGATCCAGGACATGAACCGCCTGATCAACGAGGGCAAGGAAGCCTATAACGCAGAAATACCTAAAGCCAAAGGTCAGGCAGACCAGCTGGTCGAAATCGCCCAAGGCTATGCCGCCGAACGGGTGAACGAGGCCAAGGGCGATGTAGCCCGCTTCGAATCCGTTTTGACCGAGTACCGCAAATCGCCGGATATCACCCGCAAGCGACTGTATTTCGAGATGATCGATGAGATTCTCGCCGGCAACAGCGAGGTGGAACTGATCGATAAAACCCTCGAGAACGTGATACCGCTGAAAATGCTCGGCGGAGCCCAGGAGTAGCCTTATGAAAAAGACCATTATAGTACTAGCGATTCTGGGTTTTATCGTAGCGGCGGTGATCGTGGCGGGACCCTTCTTTGTCCTGGACGAGGGCGAACAGGCAGTCGTGGTGCGTTTCGGGAAAATCGTCAAGACCCATACCGATGCGGGGCTCAAATTCAGGACCCCCTTCGTGGATATCGTCAATAAATACCCTAAGAAGCTCATGTCCTGGGATGGAGAAAAGCAACGCATACCCACCAAGGAAAACCAGTTCATCTGGGTAGACGCCACAGCCCGCTGGAAAATTTCCGATCTAACGAAATTCTACGAATCGGTGACAACAATAGACAATGCTTACGGCCGCATGGACGACGTGATCGACTCGGCGGTGCGTACCGTTATCTCGTCCAATTACCTCCGCGAGGCGGTGAGAGACTCGGACGAGATACTCAAGACCAAGATTGTGGAAACCTTCCAGACCGGGGATGCCATGGGATCTGCCTCGCTGGAGGAACTCACCATATCCCAGGCCCAGTACGAAACGATCGAAAAAGGAAGAAGGGTTCTCTCCAACGAGATGATCGCCATTGTCGCATCCATCGTCCCTGAGTTTGGCATAGAGGTTATCGACATTATTCCCAGGCAGATCAAATACTCGGACGAGCTGACCGACTCTGTCTATCAGCGCATGATCAAGGAGCGCAACCAGATCGCCCAGGCCTTCCGTTCCTATGGAGAGGGGAAGAAAGCCGAGTGGTTGGGCAAGCTGGAAAACGAGCGGCGCTCGGTTCTCTCTTCGGCCTATGCCAAGTCGGAGACTCTCAAGGGAGCGGCGGATGCCCAGGCCACCAGGATTTATGCCGAAACCTACGATAAAGATCCTTCGTTCTTCGAATTTTGGAAGGCCATGGAATCCTATAAGGCAACCATCCCAGGGCTCAGGAAAACCCTTTCGACAGACATGGACTACTTCAAGTATCTCTACAGCCCCAGGGGCCGATAGAGGGACTTTAGCGCAGTAAGCGCGGCCTTCCGAGG
>JAEZSM010000058.1 GCA_023421875.1 Spirochaetota bacterium
GCCTTGGCCCGTTCCATGAATGTTCCCTCGGTGAAGGTGCTGCAGACGGTAGGATTCGACGCTGCAATCGAAAGGGCCGCAGCGCTATTGGGCATAGAGGATCCTGCAGAGATCCAGAGAACATTTCCCCGGGTCTATCCCCTCGCCCTGGGCGTTGTAGGTGTCAAGCCTATACAGATGGCCAGGTCCTATGCTGTCTTCGCCAACGGCGGTAAGGCTGTGGAGCCTATAGCAATTCGCTATGTGGAGGACAGAAGCGGCGCGATCATCCTGGAGCCGGAAAAAGAGACACGGGAAAAACTCAAGAATATGGGTTCCTCTATCCAGGTGATCAGCCCCCAGAACGCGGCGGTCATGATCGACATGCTCCAGCGAGTGGTAGCCTCGGGAACCTTGGCCGGTTCCACAGCCTCCGGTTCCAAGATGCGGCAAAGCGGCCCCAAGGGAAGTTCGTATACTATACCCTTGGCGGGAAAAACAGGGACAACTCACAACTGGGCCGACGCATGGACTGTCGGATCGAGCCCCTACTATACCGCGGCAATCTGGTTTGGCTTTGACAGGGGAAGCAACTCCCTGGGCGTTGAGCAGACCGGCGCGACTATTGCGGCGCCCATCTGGTCTGACTATATGAGAGACATACACAAGGGGCTGGAATTCAAAGATTTCTCTCAACCGCAGAGCGGCCTGGCCAAGGTTTCTGTCTGCGCGGCGTCGGGCCTACTGCCGACCGAGTATTGCGACGAAGGGACGGTAAGCCTGCTCTATCTGGAAGGCAGCCAGCCCTTGAGCAGCTGCGACATCCATAAGGATACAAGCCAGGAAGCCGCCGATCTTTTACAGAAGCTTTTAGGAATCAGTACCCCTGTCGACCAGGGCGATGATCAGAAGTCCGACGATAGTCTGAGCCTGCCGGATCTGGACACGAATCTGACTATCGACCTTCCGTAGCATGCAGAACAGGCTTGGGCTTTCTCCGGGGCGATGAGCCCATGAAAAGCGATGCCAGCAATACAGCAGCGCCGGTGATAACCGAAAGCAGCTTGATGATGCCGTCGGGCAGTCCACTGGATCTGCCCGAGCGGATAGGTTCGAGCCTTTCCATTCCCGAATAAGCGAGACTGGTGTCGATATTGGTAAGCTGGATGATTTTTTCATTGCCCCTGATATAGCCGATGGAGCGGGCTTCCCGGGCTATCCTGTCTCTGTCCGTAGCCAACGATTCCCTGATGTCGATAAGAGCGGCGTTTTCGAGGGAGAAGGATTCTAGCTGCAGCTCCATGCGGGCGATGTCGGCCTTTACCTCCCTATAGGCGAGAAACCCAGCCTGGCCGGCTACGAAGGAGAGCACACAGTAGGCGATTATGCAGGCGCAGAGGGAATTGGAGAGGGCCTCCGCCAGGGTTGGAGGCATTCGCCGCCCGGCGCCGGGGCGCCGCGACGAGAAAGAACGGCTCGCCTCGGGCCATCGCCCCGGCGCCGCTTCGTGAGAAGAGACATCCATCGTCTACATTTACGGAAAAACCCTCCGTAGCCTTTAGGGATATCGGAGCGCTTGTAAAGCGGGCCTCGCTTGGTATAATGGAACAAGGACGGGAGAATCCACAGTGGAAGAGCATACTGAAGACTACAGCGAACTCAGGCCGGGAGAGCCGCAAGGCCTGACTGACGAAGGAGCCTTCGTCAGTCCCGAAGAGCTCGAAGGCCTGCTTTCGGCCCTGGATACCCAGGACAGCCGCTTTCTTGAGAGCGGTGAAAGCCTTCAAAACAGCGATGATGGCGATTTTCTCTCCCCCGAGGACATCGAATCCGCCCCGGACAGCGAACTCGGCCTCGAGCCGCCTGCTTCCGCAGCGCCACAGCGGAAACAGGCGGTCTCCCGCAGTTCCGTTTCCGAAATCGACGACCCTGCCCTTTTATCCAGAATAGCTTCGGAACTGCGCTCAATCAAATCTGAACTCAGCCAGCTCAAGACCAGCTACGACGATGCGCAGAGCCAATCAGCCTCCGCTGTGCCGAACCAAGTTCCAGCCCAAGCCCCCGAAGCCCAGACACAGATTCCTCAAATGCCTGAAGCCCTCTTCCAGGATATGAAAAAACTCCTAGGCTATCTGGACAGGCTTCTCGAATCTCTTCCTGAAGAAAAAATCGACCAATTTGCCAGGTCAGAGTACTTTGACTTGTATAGAAAAGTATTCGAATACTACGATCTAGTTTGAGACCGTAGATCGCGGCGGGCTATTCGCCCTGACAAGTCAGGCGTCTGGGTAGCACAAACGTGGCGCCGACGTCGCTTTAGGCCCCCCGCCGCTTCGGCTCCTGCGATCAGCGAAGAAAATACGCGAGACCAGCTCCGAACCCATAGGTGGAACGCAGCCAGGAATCGAGCTCCCTCGCCCTAGTCTCGAAGCTTTTAGAATACTTCTCCATATACTCGGCGATGGGCGTTTCGCGCTCGGGATGGTTTTCCAGAAGCCTGGCTACCAGGGTTTCGGTAAAATATTCCTCAACCCTTCTGGGCGCCTGCTGCACCAAATAGGCCTGCATCTCATTGGCCATAAGGTAGGAATTAGCGGTATCGTAGTTCATCCAGCCTAAGTAGAGCTTCCAGAACCACTGTTCCTCATCGCCCAAGCGCTTCCATAGATCGATGCAGAATTTGCGGTACCGGGGATCGGCAAAGAATATTCCGTGGGATAGCTCGTGGGTGAGAAAGCTGCGCCGCAGATAGTCAGGAGACTCTCTGCTGATGGAGATGATCGCTCCATCAGCGGCGAAACCGTAACCGCCTGCCCTCTTGGAGATCAGACCTTGCTCCAGAAGAAAATCCCTGAGCCCTAGCTCCTCGGGATTGAGTGGAAAGCCCTGTTTTTCAGCCAGTGCGAAAAACCGGGCCAGGTCCTCGGCCTTGTAGTCATGAGCGTTCCAGCCGTGTAGGGGAGCAATCTCCTGGTTGGTTGCCAGTCTTCCCACAAAGCCTTTTTTTTCCACAAAAAACGCCAGGCGCTTCAAGTAGGCGTCCTGAACGTCATAGGAGCTGAAATCAAACATGATAACCGAAGGCAGCAGATCCCAACGGTACCACCTGTATTCCCGGCCCTGGTCTTCCGGGCCTTCGCCGAGCAGAAGGGTCCCAGGATCGGTTAGGCGGGCCTGGCCTGGGGGCAGCGCTTCGACAAAGGCCGAAAAAAGCCCAACCTCCCCAGACGCCGTGACACGAAGGCTTGCAAGCTCCTCTGCCCCGTGGAAGGCCGCGGCGGGAATCCGGACTTCCCCCTTCGGGCTCATGGTTCTAGCAAGAATCTTTGTCCCAGCCTCGATGATTATGTCGGTTTCGACCCTGCGGCTGTAGCGCAGCACCAAGACAGGGCTTTCAAGACCGCCCATGGGCGCGAAGGGCTTCTGAATACTGACAATGCTCGCGCCTGACTCCGCTTTTTCCATCGAAATCCCGTCAGAGATACGATAGCCTTCCTTCCCTTCCTCGAAGCCCCTGAAGGCAGGCACTAGGGCTAGGCTCTCGAGGCGGGCCCATTCCTCAACATCCCCATCCGTGGCCTGGGCTTCAGCCGGTCTGCCCGAGGCGGCCCCGGCCGAAGCCGAGACGCTGAGTCTCAAGACTTTTAAGCTCTGGCCCGCCGGCGGGCTTAGATACAGGCGCAGCACGCCCTTCGGGGCGGCGAACCGTGTTTCCTTTCCCACTTTTTTTAAATCCGGACCGAGGGAAAAACCCAGGACGAGGCCTTCTCTGGCAGTGTCGATCTTTGCAGCCAGCATGAATCCCTCGGGTACGACCATGGCTTCATCAAGCCGGTAGCTGTTGACTTCTCTTCCGGGACCAAAGCGGTTTTCCCTGCCTTCGAGAAAATTTCCAGACTGGGTGAATGCCAGGGTCTTACCCTCTGCGGAAGTCCATGCGAAGGAATTGATGTTTTTTGAGGCACAGGAGCCCAAAAAGGACAGGACTAGAAGGATGAAAAAAAAGCCTAACCCAGTGAGCGCGGCCTTCTTGAGTATTCTGGGGCGAATCATCGAGGGTTCCGCCCCTAGCCGAGGGAGAGCACGGACTGGGCCAGCACGCGGGCAAACTCGAAGCGCTTTGTGGGCGGTATCTCCCTTTCTTTCTGAAGGAGGGCGTCCCAGATGCTCCAGAATCCCTCGGGTACCGAGGAAAGCTTTTTCAGGTGGGCTTCATAGTCCCGGTGGGAAGGCTCGAACTGGCGATTAACCATAAAGACGCTGGCCGCGGCAAAGCGCAGGAAGCCTGATTCCGAGAGAAGAAGGAAAAACTTGTCCCCGGAGAAAGAAGCAGCGCCCATGTCCGAGAGATAGTGTTCCATTTTTGCCGAAAAACTGTCCCTTAAGGCTTCCCATGCTTCTTCGGGAAAATCGTCCAGGGCTTTTCTCACCCCGCTTATCCAGCCTGTGGCGTCGTAGATGACCTTGTTGTTTTTAAGCCGATAGAAGGGATAGGTGCCGGAATTCTTCAGAAGCTTCAGATGCCGGGTGGGATTGCTCACCAGCTTATTCATCATGGCGATGTTCTTGTATTCGATACGGATGGGCATTTCCTGGAGGAAAAACCTGTCCTTGGTCCTGCCGGCGGCGGTCTCGAAGTCGCCGGGGTCCCCGAAGGCATCCCGCCTCCTGCTGGAGGATGGTACCTTACCGCTGCAGTATACGTCGATCACCAGGGCAAAGTAGGGATCGTACGCGAAGATCTCCGACCGTGGGTCTACGGTGATGCACTCGACGTGGTTCCAGGCCGAAATCGTTGTCTTTAGAAAGTTAGTCAGTGCCTCTACCTTAGGTTCCATATTCGTCCACCTTTACTCTTGCTCAAGGTCAATAGTACCATGAAAACCCGGAGCGTTCTACAGAAGAAAAAGGAGTATAATGCGGTTTTTTGCCATAGCCCTCGTCCCGGGGGGAAACATCCTCGCCCAGCTGTCGGACATTAAAAGAAGGAGCCGGT
>JAEZSM010000082.1 GCA_023421875.1 Spirochaetota bacterium
GCGCAGGGTGAGGCGACGGTAAAGGTGGGCTACGAAGGAGGCCAGTGGAACGGTAGGGGTCTTTCCACCGACGTTCTCGAAGCATCCATTTTAGCCTACATTGCCGCGATCAATACGATGGAATGGGAGCTTTCGGCTGCCGGGCAGGGGCCGCGCGGCTCCCTGGTGGCCGGAGTATAAGGCGGAGCCGCGCGGCCCCGTTTTACAAGGCTTTTTTACTTCAGGGAGATGACATGAACGCAGCAATAGCGCTATTACCAGGAGATGGCATTGGCCCCGAGGTGACGGCGGAGGCTCGCAAGACCCTCGATGCCGTCGCCGAGCGGTTCGGGCATCATTTCGAATTCAGGCAGCATCTCATAGGCGGTTCGGCGCTGGACGCGACTGGCCTTCCGTTGCCTCGGGAAACTCTGGCTGGCTGCGGCGAATGCGATGCGGTGCTCTTCGGCGCTGTGGGCGGGCCGCGCTGGGATGCGGTAAGCGCGGACAAACGACCCGAGCGGGGTCTTTTAAGCCTTCGCAAAGCCCTGGGCCTCTATGCGAACTTGAGACCCGCTGTTCTGCTGGAGCCGCTGCGAGAAGCCTGCCCGCTCAAGAATTCGGTGCTGGAGGCGAGTTCGCCCGATGCTTCGTTGAGTTTCGATGTTGTTATTGTCCGGGAGCTTACCGGAGGAATCTATTTTGGAACCCGGGGCAGGAAGGATGGCGGCAGGTCGGCCTATGACACAGAAATCTATTCCTATCGGGAGATCGAACGTCTTCTAAAAGTAGCCTTTGACACCGCGACGGGGCGCCGTGGACAGTTGTGTGTTGTGGATAAGGCTAATGTGTTGGAGAGTTCCAGGCTTTGGCGGGAAGTGGCAAAAGATCTGGAACCTCAATTCCCTAAGGTCAAGCTTGATTTCATGTATGTGGACAATTGCGCCATGCAGCTTGTACGGGCTCCCGGGCAGTTTGACGTCATCGCTACCTCCAATCTTTTCGGCGATATCCTTTCTGACGAAGCCTCGGCGCTCACCGGTTCGATCGGTATGCTGCCCTCGGCCAGTCTGGGAGAGGAATCACTTAAAGGGCTGGGGAGGACCGGACTCTACGAGCCTATCCATGGCTCTGCCCCTGATATAGCGGGCAAGGACAAGGCCAATCCCCTAGGGGCGATTCTTTCAGCGGCCCTTCTTTTACGGCATTCCCTCGGCTTGGAAGAGGAAGCGAAGGCTGTGGAGGAAGCGGTGCTCTTGGTGCTGAAGGAAGGTTATCGAAGTGTCGACCTTTCTATCTCCACGACTCCCCAATCGCACCGAGTAGGTACTCAAGAGATGGGCAGCTTAGTGGCCGGACGAATCTAACAATACGTCGGAAGAAAACACTACGACTGCTAGTTTCTGCCCATCGATCAGAACTAGAGGTTGAAACTGCTCATATATAATTAATTGTTGTATCAGGTGGGCGTTCTTTAATAGGTGATGGCGGAAGTTCCTTAGATATTTTTAACCAAATGCTCTATGAGAATCTTTGTTCCTATTCCGATTATGACAATTCCCCCTACGATATCAGCCCAGTCGCCGAAGAGTCGTTTTAGGTTTTTGCCGAATTGGATTCCCATGAGGCAAACTGCGAAGGTCGTAAGGCCGATGATGACCGAAGGCCAAAGTATGGGGGAGCCGATCACGCTCAAGGAGAGGCCCACGGCCAGGGCGTCGATGCTGGTGGCTAAAGCCAGGATGGCCAGACTATGGATCTTCATGATTCCGTGGTCTTTTACGTCGTCGGGATCGGGACAGAAGGCGGGAATCCTTAATCTGATGCCTTCCCAGAGCATTTTACCGCCCACAAAGGCCAAGAGCCCGAAGGCGATCCAGTGATCGTAAGCCTGGATGTACTGCCGGAATGCCGAACCCAGAAGCCAGCCGGCAAGAGGCATGGCAAATTGGAAAAGACCGAAAAATAAGGCCGCCCGCAGGCCTACCGCCCTGGGTATTGAATCTGAGCAGATCGAAGCTGATATGGAGACCGCCAGCGCGTCCATCGAGAGTGCCAAGCCCATGAGAAAGCTCGTGAACAGCATGGAATCCACTCCGAGTCTCCCTAATACCTGCGTTGGAGCAGCGCTTCGGCGGCCTGCATAAGTTCCTGCTTGGCCGGACAGACCGGCAGTCGCTCTATCTCGATTCTGGCTCGGGCGGTAAAGTGCTGAGCTGTTTTTTTAGCTTCGGCCAGAGCGCCGGTACCCACTACAAGCCTCAGTATTTCAGTAACTTTCTTATCGTTCATAGGCTTGGTCAAAAGCGGTCTGAGCGCAGGCTCGGCTTTTCTGAGGGCCAGTATGAGGGGCAAGGTGCAAAGGCCTTCTTTGATGTCGTTGCCCACGGGCTTTCTCAGGGTTTTGTCGTCGGATTCGTAATCCAGGATATCGTCGATTATCTGGAAAGCCATGCCGATGTCGTAGCCAGCCCTCCTCAGGGCCTGGATGACAAAGGGATCAGCCTTGGCTTCGCTAGCGCCCACGTGGAGGGAAAGAGAAAAGAGGGCCGCCGTCTTGCCCGCTATGGTTCGCAGATAGCTTCGCTTGGAGGTTGAAAAGCTGAACTTGCCTAGGTCCTGCCCGATTTCGGCCGAACAGATGCCTCCGACAAAGCGGGCGAGCACCCGGGCGCTTTTCAGGTCGGCGTAATCGGCTACGAGGCGGAAACTCTGGGAGAAAAGCCAGTCGCCGGCCAAAATGGCGTTGGTGATGCCGAAATCGTTGTGCAGCGTGGGAATGCCGCGGCGGATCGCCGCGTCGTCAATAATATCGTCGTGCACCAGACTTGCGGTATGGATCAATTCCACCGCCGCGGCTATATGGTGAATCCTGTCTTCCCTCGCAGCGCCCCTGCCCTTGGGGCCGAATCCAGAGCCGATAATGACAAAGGCGGGTCTGAGCATCTTGCCGCCCGAAAGCACCAGCTGTTTCGTCGCCTCAGCCAGAGGGAAGCCCGGATCGCTCAGTGTCTCAGCCAACAATGCATCGACCCGCTCCAAGCGCTTACCGAGACTAGGTGAATTTTTCCAGATAGCCGTCATCTTCTTTTAAAAACCTTCCTGGGGCAGCAAAAAGCCGGAGGCCCCTCTTCGACCAGCGTAAAGGACCTCCGGCTCTAACCCTGGATCAAATAAATTTACTTGCTGGGATCGTCGGCATAGAAATGCCACTTGCGGGCGAACCTGGTGCCATTCCACCACTTCTTGAAGAAGGGAACGACCCAGTAGTCCAGGCCGAAGGCACGGCCTGCGCCGCCCATCATGACGATAGCCGCGAATACGAACCAAAGCTGGTTCCAGGCAAACATGCCCGACATGGTGAATATGACGCACATGCCGATGCTCGCCACCGCCGCCAGCCAGGTAAAGCAGCCGCCGAAGAGGGCGAGACCGATAGCGATTTCCATGGCTACGATCATGACCTGGAAGAGACTGAAGGGAAGATAGGCGAAAATTCCGTCCATGAAAGTGGTTCTGAACCAGGTGACGATGCCAGACTGGGGGTTGAAAATCGGTTTGGCCAGGTCCCAGACAACCTTGAACACCCTGCCGG
>JAEZSM010000115.1 GCA_023421875.1 Spirochaetota bacterium
CTTTTAGGGGTGTCGAGTACCGCCTTGAGGGCAGTTTCACCAGGATTGGCTATGGGACCCGGAGGAAGGCCACGATTGATATAGCTGTTATAGGGATCGGGAATTTTTAGATCGGAGTAATAGAGCACCGAAGGGTGTTCCTTGCCCAGCTTTTCGGTTATTACGTAAACGACAGTGGCGCAGGACTGTAGGGGCATGCCGATGGAAAGCCTGTTGGTGAATACCGAAGCGATGAGTCCCGCCTCGGAGGCAAGCCGGTATTCTCGCTCGACGATCGAGGCAAGGATTACCTGGTCTAATAATTTTCCGGCTTCGGGTCTGGATCGGCCCTCGTTCAGTTCGTCATATCTGGTAAAAAAGCGCATAACCATCCGCTCGGCAACCTTCCAGGCCTCGCTGTCTTCGGGGAACATATAGGTGTCGGGATAGAGGAAGCCTTCGAGACTGGGGGCGGACAATCCCAGCCTCGAGGCAATGTCATGGCTTTCGACGGCTTCCATAAAGGCCTGGCTAGGGCATATGCCGGCCGCTTCCAACAATGTGGCCACGATTCTGGAGGTGGATCCTTCTGGAATAGTAACCCGACGCTGGGACACCCGGCCCTCGGTGAGCGTGGCTATCAGCGAAGAGAGTGGGCCGCCGGTAAAAATCCTGTAGGTGCCTGCCTTGATGTCGTCTTCCAGCCCCTTGAGCTTTAAGAGGGCGAGGAAGAGTCCCCTCGATCGTACAAGACCCTCTCGCGAAAGGGCTGTGGCCACCGCATTGGCCGAGCTTCCCTTTTCCACGACAAAGCGGATCTCCACAGCCTCTGCGGGTTTTCCTTCATTGCAGGAAAGGAAGAGCAGAACTGCTGCGAGGGCCGGCAGGGCTAAGGTCCAAAGCAGGTACTTTTTCAAAATGAAAATCTCCAGGCTTACAGAGGATAATAGAGCTTACGATGATTACACCGTTCTGTCAGGTAGGCTTCTATCAGTTTTTTAGGCACCCCGGGGCCTCTGCCGATCCCCGGACATGAGCGGGCTTCTTCGAGCCAGCTTTCTCGTGAATCTAGGATTTCCTTCCAAAACGGATAGCTCCTGCACTGCAGAGGACGGGCAGGATAGACCGAACACCTCCCTGCTTCGAGAAATATACAGTCGTAGGTGGATTGGCCGGTTTTTATCTCCAGGAGGCTCAGCGCCAGCCCCTCGCCGGTGTCGACCCAGCGGCAGTAGGTTTCGATAAAAGCTTCCTGCGTAATCCCGAGCTGTTCGAGCAGCCGATCGAGGTCCTCGCGGCTCAGCCAGACAAAACCGGGAGCGCCGCTGCAGCAATAGGAACAGGCGCTGCATTCAAAGCAGAGATCGGAAAGGTCGTCCTGGTCGATCATCCTTCCTCCGTGAGGGGGGCGAAACAAAAAAAACCTCCTCGTGAGGAGGAGGTTATGGGGAGAGAAGGATTTGAACCTTCGAAGGCGTAAGCCAACAGATTTACAGTCTGCCCCCTTTGGCCGCTCGGGAATCTCCCCAAATAGGGCGCCATCAAATCCTCGAGCCATCTCCCGGAATCGAACCGGGGACCCCGAGATTACAAGTCACGTGCTCTGCCTACTGAGCTAAGATGGCACTGCGATAGAGCCGACTATACTGAAAAGCCTGCGAATGAGTCAAGGGCACCGGGTGAGCTTTCTATTCTCCCGGGCAAAAACCGCTGGCCGTTCCAGGATTCGGGCTGGGATGCTACTGGGTGTATCTGGATAAGACTTAAGGCTATCTCGCCCTCGGCCACGGCGTGGTGATCCGAAACAGGGTCGGGAAGCCGCTCGCTCTTGCCCTCCCCCAAAAAACAATACCGATAACCGTCCAGGCCGTCGAAACAGCTCAAGGCGTCGTGATACCGGTTTATCCCAGGCAGGGTCCAACGGGCAGGCCGTTCGGCCTCGTCCGCCGAAGGGCAGTTGATATTGATGAAACAGTCCTTCCTCCAGTACGACAGCAGGGCCTCGAGGTTGCGGGCGACAAAGGAGGCGCTGCATCGGTAATCCAGGGGAGCCTTGTACTGGGCGCAGGAAACCGCTATGCCCGGCACGCCGGCCAGGGCGGCCTGCCGGGCGGCGCCGCAGGTGCCCGAGTATATGATGTCGGTACCCATGTTCGGACCCCTGTTGATGCCCGAGACGACAAGGTCGGGCATCCAGGGAAGTATGCCTAGGCCTGCCACGATCACACAGTCCGCGGGGGTTCCAGAACAGCTGTAATAGGCTTCCTTGAGTTTCCGTACCTTCGTGGGGTGCCGCAGCGTCATAGCGTGGGAGACGCCAGATCGTTCTCCCTCGGGGGCGAGGACTATTATTTCCCTGTCCTTGCCCCCGTAGGCTTCATCGGAAAGGTAGCTGACAAGGACGGACAGACCCTCGGCATCTATGCCGTCATCGTTGGTGACAAGAATGCGCATCAAATACTCCGGTTCAGTTAGATGTGACTTTCATTCCGCCTGTTATGGCCGTTTCGTATACTTGAGCCTTAAAGCCGAATATTCGTTCGTACTCTTCTAGCCGTTTTTTGTATTCTTCCAGGGCGTCGGAACGCAGCACCGTGAAGATGCAGCCGCCGAAACCCGGACCTGTCATGCGGGAGCAGAGTATGCCGTCGATCTCCAGGGAGCGCTTTACCAGCCAGTCCACCTCGGGGCAGGAAATTTCGTAATGATTGCGAAGGGAAGTATGGGATTTGTTAAGTATTCTGCCGAATGTCGGAGCATCCTGCCGGGCAAGGGCTTCTTCGGCTTCCAGAACCCTGCCCGTCTCTTCGATGACATGGATGCAGCGTCGACGGACGCTCTCGGGTAACAACCCCATCAGATCGTCAAGTTCGGACATACGTATGTCCCGCAACGTCTTGTCGCCCCGGGGCGACAGAAGCTTGAGGCACTTTCTGCAGTCTTCGCCCCGCTGCCTGAGTTCCTGTTCGGCGGAAATGCGCGGAACCCTGGAATCGGTGAGCACCAGGCTCCAGCCCTCGTCCAGGAATTGGACAGCCCTTCGCCGGGGTATGCGAAGGTCGATGATCGAAAGTGCCCTGGATCCGGGCGAGATGCAGGTCAGATAATCGTATAGGGGTGCCGGTTTTTCCATAAAAAAAGCTTGGGCGCTGCAGGTTTGAATGGCCAGCTCTTCGTTTTTGATGGGAAGGTCATAGATGCTCCGCAATGCCAGGGCCGTGGCCATGTTAATAGCCGCCGAGATGCCCAGGCCCAGGCCTGGAGGGACATCGCCCATAATCGTCACGTTCACGCCACGGACCTGCACGTCGTAGTTTCTGGAAAAATAATCGAAAATGGATTTGACGTTGTTGGCCCACCGGTCTTCCCGCTTGTATTTCAAGGTGCCGGTGGATGCACGCTTGCGCTCACCCAGGTCGGCGGCGAAAAACCGCATGGAAGCGTCCTTGCGCTGGGAAATGGCCACCTTCATCTCGAAGGACGAAGCCGCCGCCAGCACGATGCCCTCGCTGTCAGCCGTGTGCTCGCCCAACAGCTTTATCACCGCGGGGGCCGAAGCGACACAGAGGGGCGGGGTTTCATATTCGGTCTGATGAACCGCGGCGATGTCTCTCATCAATCCTTCTTATAGGCGAGGCTTGCGTTCTTTCCCGCGGCGCGGCGAGGAAAAACGTACGATTGCCATATTTTATCTTATTTTTTGTTTTGGTTCAACAAAAAAACGTTTCCCGCCCTGATCATTTTTTCCAGGCGCAGAAGCTGGCGCTGGGCTTCTTTGAGCTCGCCCTCATACCGATGGCGCTCCTTTATCTTTGCCTCCACTCCCTTTACCTTCCACGAGCCTTCCTTGCCGACATATTCTGTCACAACCCTTCCGTCCACTCGCTTAACCAGGTAGACGTAGTTGGCCTTACCCCGCTGCTTGAGGGTCAAGGAGCCTTTGGGTCTCTGCTGACACTCCTGTCCGAGCATTATTACTCTGCGCAATACCTGCTGGTGTTCGCTCTGGAGTATTGTTTCGATGGCGTTGCTCATGGCCATGATAAAGGAGTATACACTATGAAGTAGCAGGCTGAATAGGAAAAAAAAGGATTTTTAAAATAAAAGAAAACTGAAACTGAAGAATCGACTAAAATGAGCGATGCGCGATTCGAACGCGCGACCTTCGGCTCCGGAGGCCGACGCTCTATCCAGCTGAGCTAATCGCTCGTGCGTCCTTTCGATCAACGGCAAAAGGACCAAGAGCGAAGGCATGATAATACGAGGCCGGCAGATCAGTCAATCAGGCCCAGGGCTAGACTGGTAAGGCACCGGGCGGGCATGATGCGTTTATGGAACGCCTTATTCTCGCCTCCTCTTCTCCCCGGAGAAAAGAAATTCTAAAAACCCTGTCTATTCCCTTCGTCTCATTTTCACCGGACCTAGACGAAAGCATCTATGATGCGTTGAAACCCGAATTCCGGGTGCAAGCGCTGGCTGAGGCTAAGGCCTTGGCGGTAAAAACGGCATTCCTGGCCGAGGGGCGGCTTGATGTTTCCCTGTCTCGCCTCCGACTGGTCATCGCCGCCGATACCCTTGTCGTGCTCGGCTCAGGATCCAGTATCACGGTAATCGGCAAACCCTCCTCCCTGGATGAGGCCCGAACCATGCTCTGCCTCTTGCAGGGTAAAACCCACAGGGTGTATTCGGGACTCTGTCTTCTCGATCTGGATACTGGAAAAAGAGAAAGCGTGGTCGCATGCACGACACTACGCTTCGCGTCCATGACAGAGGCGGAGATTGTGCGCTATCTGGACAGCGAAGAGTGGATAGGCGCGGCTGGGGCTTATCGAATCCAGGGACAGGCTTCTTATTTCATAGAAAGCATCCGAGGCTCCTGGTCCTGTGTGATGGGCTTGCCAATACGGGAGCTTTATGGCATTCTAAACCGTGCCGGCTATGAATTTACGCCGGAAAAGGGCGTTTTGAAAACGCCTTAATCTTCCGCCCGCGCCGGGCATATATGCCAGGGTCTGCGGGACGAGAATAAGAGAAGGGGATCGGCTCACAGGCCGATCACGGGAGGAACACGTGGCAGTAGTCACCATGAAGAACCTGCTCGAGTCCGGTGTGCATTTCGGCCATCAGGTAAAGCGCTGGGATCCCAGGATGAAGAAGTTCATCTTTGCCGAGCGAAACGGAATTCACATCATCGATCTGCAGAAAACCATCCAGGCGATCAAAGACGCCTACGACGCGGTTCAGAAAACCGTGAGCTCCGGAAAATCGGTGCTCTTCGTCGGAACCAAAAAACAGGCCCAGACGGCCATCCAGAAAGAAGCCGAGCGCTGCGAGCAGTTCTACATCAACAACCGCTGGCTCGGCGGCATGCTCACCAACTTCAGCACCATCAAGAAGTCAATTCAGCGCCTTAAGAAAATCGAGCGCATGGAGGTGGACGGCACCTTCGAGAGCCTCACCAAGAAGGAAATCGCAAGTCTTCAGAAGGAAAAGGTTAAGCTCGAGAAAAACCTTGGCGGAATAAAAGAAATGAAGGATCTTCCTGGCATCATCTTCGTGGTGGATACAAGGAAGGAAGCCATCGCCGTAGCCGAGGCCCAGCGCCTGGGAATTCCCATCGCCGCCGTGGTGGACACCAACTGCAACCCCGAGGGGATCACCTACCCCATTCCGGGCAACGATGACGCCATCAGGTCCATAAGCCTCTTTACCCAGATAATTGCAAACGCCGTCGTCGAAGCCGGCGCATCCGAAGGTCTCAAGATCATCGAGAGCCTTCCCGCCGAGGAGACCGAAGAGGTCCATACCGATGCAGTACGCAAGGAAGAGGAAGAGGTCGAGGTGGACATCGATAGCTATGCGGCCAAGGCGGAAACCGCCGAGCCCAGCGCTCCCGCCCCAGCGGAGGAAGCGGAGCCCGAGGCGAGCCTTCCCATCATCGATGAAGACAAGCTTTACGAGACAAAGTAAGGAGTCCCACAATGGATATAAAAGCGACAGATATTAAAACCCTCCGGGAGAAAACCGGCGCGGGAATGATGGATTGCAAGAAAGCGCTCGTGGAAGCCGAGGGAGACTTCGCCGCCGCCGAGAAATTGCTGCGGGAATGGGGCATGGCGGGCGTGGAGAAACGTTCGGGCAGGGCCACCAACGAAGGCCGGGTTTTTGTCGTAGAATCCGACAGCGCTATCTCCCTCGTGGAGATCGTCTGCGAGACTGATTTTGTGGCCAAGAATGCCGATTTTATAGCCGCCGGTCAGAAAATCGCCGACAAGGCTTTCGAGATGAAGGCGGACGCGGCCAACGATACCCTCGACGCCATGGTCAAGGAAATCGCCGTTGTAATTAAGGAGAACATCGCGCTCAAACGGGTTCGCTATTTCGCGGCAGGGCCGGGCGAGTACCTCCACAGCTACATCCACGGCGAAGGCAAGATCGTCGTCGTGGTAAAGGCTTCTTCTGCCTCCGGCAACGCCTTTGCCGGCGAGACGGTCACGACCTTCATCCACGACACGGCTCTGCATATTGCAGCTTTTAACCCCATGTTCCTGGACCAGAGCAAGCCCGATGCTGCCTGGGTTGAGGAGCAGAAGGAGATTTTCGCCAAGCAGGTCGAACTGGATGAAAAGCTCAAAGCCAAACCTGCCAAGGTGATCGAGGGTATTTTGGCCGGAAAGCTGAAGAAGCTCATGGCAGAAGTATGTCTCATGGACCAGCCTTTCGTGCGGGACGAGAAGATGAGCGTCGCCGCGGCACTGTCTGCGGTCAAGAAAGAGTCCGGGGTCGATTTTTCCGTAGTCGACTATTACTACATCAAGGTTGGCGAGGCTGTCTGAGCCAGTCAATTCGATTTGAAGCGCCGGGCCCCGACAGGATGTCCGGGCCCCGCAGCCGTACAAGGGGAGGAAGCCGATGGAATCCGTAAAGACAACCTGCGAATCAAGGATGAAAAAGACCATAACCGCGCTGCGGGACGAGTTTAACGGCATCAGGACAGGAAGAGCCTCTCCAGCCCTTTTGGACAAGATACGTGTAGATTATTACGGACAAAAAACCCCCTTAAGCCAGGTGGCGACAATTTCCGTGCCCGAGGCCAGGCTCATCGTCGTTCAGCCCTGGGATAGAGCTCTGTTCACCGAAATAGAAAAAGCCATTCTCAAATCCGAACTCGGGCTGAATCCATCCAACGACGGCAAGGTGCTGCGCCTCGCCATTCCTCCTCTCACCGAGCAGCGGAGAAAGGACTTGGTGAAATCAGCCAAGGCAATAGCCGAGCAGTCGAGGGTCGCTATCCGCAACATACGCCGGGATAGTCTCGAGGAGCTTAAAAAAGGGGCGGCCAGTGAAAAACTCGCCGAAGACGCCGTAAAGAAGGAAGAAGAAGAACTACAGAAGCTCACCGATTCTTACATAGCCCAGATCAGCAAGGTCCTTGAAGAAAAAGAAAAAGAGATCATGGAAGTCTGAATGGCTAATCCAGGACTAGCAGCATAATGGGAACCTCGCCTTCCTCTCTCCATGTCGCTGTTATCATGGACGGGAACGGTCGCTGGGCTACCAAGCGTGGCTTGCCGCGGACCGAAGGGCACCGCCAGGGTCTGGAAGTGGCCAAGCGCATCGTTGCGGCCTGCTCCGACCGAGGCGTGTCCTGTCTCTCCCTTTACACTTTTTCCACGGAAAACTGGAAACGTACCAAGGATGAAGTGGGCTTCCTCATGGGGCTTATCAAGACCCACCTCGCGACGGAATTGGATTTTTACAGAAAAAACCGCATAAAACTCCTGCACTCGGGCAACCGTACCGGCCTGTCTCCGGATATTCTCAGGGAAATCGACACCGTGGTACGGGATACGGCGGATTTTCCCGGCATGATGGTCAACCTGGCCATCAATTACGGCGGGAGGGACGAAATACTCAGAGCCCTAGGCCGATCGCTCGCCAGAAAGGGCGGCACCGGAGGCCTCCCGACGGAAAAAGACATCGCTTACAATTTGGATCACCCAGAGCTGCCCGATCCAGACCTTATCATCCGGACAGGGGGAGAGATGAGGCTCTCGAACTTTCTGCTCTGGCAGTCCGCTTATTCTGAACTCTACTTTACCGACTGTCTGTGGCCTGATTTCAACGAGCACGAGCTTGACAAGGCCCTGGCTTCCTACCGCTCCAGAGATCGCCGTTTCGGAGGCCTGTAAATGACCAAGAACACCGTACAGCGCCTGGCGGTCTTCTTTCTCGGTGTTCCTCTTTTTATCCTCTTCGAACTCTACGCATCCTTCGGAAGAAACTTTCTTCTAGTGCTGGTGGCCATGGGAATTCAGTTCGGATCCCTGTATGAAATTGCGGGGCTCTTCGAAAAAAAGGGAATTATCCTCAATAGGCCGTATCTGGCTGCTCTCTCCCTCCTGAGCTCCGCGCTGGTCTATCTCTCTCCACGCTATGGCCCCCTGCTGCCTTCGCCAAAAAGCTCCCTGGAGATTCTCCTGATCGTGGCTCTTCTGGGAAGCCTCGCGGCTGTAGCTCCTTTCGCGTTTTCCAAGAAGGAGGGGCTCGACGACCTGCTTCCCAGAATCGCCGCGGCCCTGTTCAGCTACTTCTACTGCGGCGTACTCGGCGCCAGCCTGGTCTACATAGGCTCCTGCTTTTCCCAACATACCACTCCTCTTTTCATATTCCTCCTGATGACCTCGGGCAACGACAGCATGGCATGGCTGGTAGGAGTCACCCTGGGACGAAGGCGGGGCATAGTGGCGGTATCGCCCAACAAGAGCCTGGCGGGGTTTGCTGGCGGCCTTCTTGGGTCTCTTTTAGCAGCGCTCATTTCCTACTATCTCTTCCCCCGGGCAGGGATCGGCTCTCTGGCTGCTCTTCTGTTTACGGGGCTTTGCGTCGGTGTGACGGTGATTTTGGGCGACCTGGTAGAAAGCGCTCTCAAGCGTTCCGCTGGAGTCAAGGATTCGAGTTCCTTCATCCCTGGCCGGGGCGGTATTCTGGATTCCTTCGACAGCCTTCTCTTTTCCGCCCCCCTCTTCATAGCCTTGGCTTCTCTTTGGGGATTCTTCCCTCCCCTAGGTTAGGAACCCGCATGACGAAAAAAATTATTATACTCGGCGCCACCGGATCCATCGGCAGGCAAACCATCGAATGCGTCGAAGAGGCTAATCGCAGGCAGCCCGGCAGCTTTGAAGTAACAGGGCTTTCTGCGAATAGCGACATCCAAGGATTGATCCATCTGTCTAAGGGCTATCCTAAGGCTTTGCTCGCCGCCGGGAGCACCGTCTTTTCATCCAGCCATCCCGCCCCTCGGCTGAATAGCTTGCAGGGGCAGCCTAAACCAGAAGCTAAGGCTGACCCCTATCATGAGCCTTCAGGCAGCCTGAAGTTTACCGGCAGCGATGCGGTAGAGCGGCTCCTGGAACACTGCTGCGCCGATCTGGTGGTAAACGGTATTGCGGGTTCTCCCGGGCTCAAGGCTTCCTATCTGGCCTTGCAGAAGGGAATGAACCTTGCCCTTGCCAACAAGGAATCGGTGGTCATGGGGTACGGCCTGCTATCGTCCATAGCCGAGAAAAAAAAGCTCTCCATAATTCCCGTCGATTCGGAACACGCAGCGCTCTTCCAGTTGATACAGCGTTGCGGAACCAGATCGGTCCGGGAGCTCTGCATAACCGCCTCGGGCGGACCGTTCAGAGACAAGTCCCTCGCGGAGCTAAAAGCCATAAGCCCTGCCCAGGCAGCAGCTCATCCAGTCTGGAAGATGGGAAAAAAAATAAGCATCGATTCCGCGACCCTGGCCAACAAGGGCCTGGAACTGATCGAGGCGGTGCGGCTCTTTGACTTTTCTGAACAGGCTGTGCGGGTGCTCATACATCCCCAGAGCCTTATCCATGCCCTGGTACGAACCGTAGACGGCTCGCTCTACGCCAACCTTTCCAGCCCGGACATGCGCCTGCCCATCGACATCGCCCTCCACTGGCCCGGGGAAGTGGAATCAGCCTTCGGAAAACTCGATTTGGCGGGCATGACGCTGAGCTTTTTCGAGCCTGACCTGCAGCGTTTTCCCATGCTCAGGCTGGCCAGAGAATCGCTGGGGGGGGGCGAAGCGGCCTCCATAGCCTACAACGCTTCGAACGAAACGGCCGTGGATGCCTTCGTGGAAGGCAGAATATGCTTTACGGACATAGCCCGGGTGGTAGAAGGCACCTTGAATGCCGACTGGGCTTTGCCCGCAGGGGATTTGGACAGTATCTTTTATCATGACGCCAGGGCAAAAGAAAAAGCCCGGAACATCATCGCGGAGATCCAATGCTAACAGTCATCTACGGCCTTCTCGGTCTTTCCATCGTCGTCCTCATCCACGAGCTGGGGCACTTTGTTGCCGCCCGGTCCCTGGGTATAGAAGTGGAGGCCTTTTCCATAGGCATGGGTCCCAAGCTCCTCGGCTTTACCCGGGGCGGTACCGAGTGGCGAATTTCGGCCTTTCCCCTGGGGGGCTATTGCCGCATGAAAGGAGAGGAAGGCTTTAAACAGGCGCTGGAGCGTAAGCTCGCACACATACCGGCCGAAAAAGGCTCTTTTTACGGGGAACCCGCGTGGAAACGTATTCTTATCCTCCTGGCAGGCCCTAGTTTCAATCTCGTATTCGCCGCGCTCCTTTTTGCCATTGTTGCCCTAGTCGGCCTCCGTATCGAGACATTGCCCAACAGGATAGTCCTGGCCTCCGATTATCCGCTGCTCTCCGCCCAATCCAGCGGCGAGCCCAGCCCTGCCCTGGCTGCAGGCCTCAAGACAGGGGACTGGATAGTCGGCATTGACGGGAAGCCGGTAAATGACTATTCAGACCTGCAGGACCTGGTCAGTGTAAACGCCCAGAAGGAACTGCTCTTCGATGTGGAGCGTTCGGGCAGCCGCCTGCTGCTTCCTGTCCGTCCCAGACTGGATAAAGACAGCGGCCAGGGGCTCATCGGCGTTTACGCATGGGCTGAGCCTCTGGTGGCCTCCATAGCTCCGGGGAGCTCGGCCGCCATTGCAGGCATAAAGAGCGGAGATCGGATTCTGGAAATCCAGGGCAAACCGGTGGAGCATTCAATCGACGTATCAGCTATCCTCGCCCAGAAACCCGAACGGGTTTCGATAAAGGTATCCAGGGCAGACGAAATCCTCGAATTCAACCTTGTGCTCTCCTACGACAGCGATACCTCCCCCCTGGGGCTCTCCTTCGCCACGATCGTCAAGCTAGAAAAAAGCGCCTCCCTCGGCCAGGCTTTCCTACAGGGCTGGGCCGAGAGCTTCGAAATGATCGGCCTCAGCATCAAGGGTCTCGGCATGCTGTTTCGGGGAGTGAATCTCTTCAAGGCCATATCGGGACCTGCGCGGATCACCTATCTTATCGGCAGCGCTACCCAGGCAAGCATCTCCTCCCAGGGGTCAGCGGGCTTCAGCTACATACTAAGCTTTTTAGCGTTTCTTTCGGTGAGCCTTTTCATCATGAACCTCCTGCCCATTCCCGCCCTGGACGGGGGACAGATAGTCCTTTCATTGGCTGAGATAGTGAGGCGCAAGCCCCTTCTTACCACGACGATTTACCGTTTCCAGTTTGTGGGTGCGGCGATGATCCTGCTTTTGTTCTTTATCGCTACCTTCAGCGACATCCTGTTCTTTTCGGGACGCTGAGCCCGGGCGGCTGAAACCACGCCACCGAACCGACTTGCAGCTCCCCTAGAACACAACAGGATTCGATTAACGCTCGTAGCGCTCCATGTTGACGAATTTCGCAAAGGCAGGCTTGAACCAGACAGTGGTCTTGCCGATGGGGCCATTTCGCTGCTTAGCCACGATAAGCTCGGTCTCGATCTGCTCCGAACGCTGGTCCTGCGTCTTGTTGATCTCCCTGTCCCTGTGCAGAAAGAGAATAAGGTCGGCATCCTGCTCGATGGAGCCAGACTCCCTTACATCGGCTAGGTTGGGCTGCTTGCCCTCCGCTTCACGCTTAAGCTGGGAGAGCGCAACGATTGGGATATCCAGCTCCCGAGCCAAGGACTTGAGGGAACGAGAGATGGCCGATATCTGCTCCCACCGCGGAAGCTCGGCGTTCTCATGGGTTATGAGGGTTATATAGTCGACAAATATTATCTTGACCGCCCGTTCGAGAACGAGTCGTCGGGCCATCGTGCGCAGTTCGAGGAGCTTCATGTTGGGCATGTCGACGATATAGAGGGGGGCCTCGTAGATTCTTCCCGCAGCGTCCATGAGGTCGTTGAGGTCGGAACTGCGCAGGCGGCCTGTGCGGATTCGCTCGCCCGGCACCATGGCCTCTGAGCTTATGATCCTGTTCATCAGCGCCCGTTCGGACATTTCTAGCGAGAAGAAGGCGGCCGGTATCTTGCAGTTGATCGCGATATGGGAGGTAAAGCTCAAGGCAAGGGCTGTCTTTCCCACCGAAGGTCTGGCGCCGATGACGATGAACTCGGAGTTCTGGAATCCAGAAGTCATCGCGTCCAGGTCGGTCAGGCCGGAGGGTATGCCGGTAAAGGCATTGGGATTGTTGCTCAGCTGCTCGATTACCGTGATGGTATCGGGGATCAGTTCCTTGATCGAATGGTAGGATGCGGTTCTGCGGTTCTGCGTTATCTCGAATATCTTAGCCTGAATCTGGTCAAGGATTGGCCCCGTTTCGGAGGTATCGTCATAGGCCAGCGAGCTGACTTCCGAGGAGAGCCGGATGAGACTGCGCCGGGTGGACATTTCTTGGATGATCCTGGCGTAATACTCCACATTGGCTGCCGAGGGAGTCATGGAGGTAAGGGAGGCTATGTAGCCGGGACCCCCTGCCCTTTCCAGACTGCCGGCAAGACGCATTTCCTCCGTTATGGTGATGATGTCCGCCTTCTGGCCCTTTTCGTGGAGGGCTATGACGGCTGCAAATATCTGGTTGTGGGCGGGAAGATAAAAATCGTCGGGCCGGATATAGCGGACAACGGCGGCAAGGCTGTCGGGATCCAGGAGAAGGGCTCCCAGACAGGCTTGTTCGGCTTCCTGGCTGTGGGGAGGTATTTTGTCTTTCAGGCTTTCGTTGGTCATTGTCTTCCTTGGGCCTTGGCTGAATTATACATAGAGGATCGATAAAAGGAAGCGCTGAATCGGAACGGGCGTAAAAAGAAATAAAATATGCGCCGGTCGGGGCCTCCAGCACAGTGCTGGAGGCCCCGCCCGGCGATGCGGAAGCTGGCCGCTCTTCTTTTTTAGTTCAGCCGGCCGGCGTTGACCGCGGCTTCAAAAGCTGCGGCCTGCTCTTCATCGGTGACCGGTTCGGCGGCTTCGACCCTCTGCCTTCGCTGGCGCTGCTTCTTGGGCTGATCGCCTTCCTCGGTCTTCTCTGCCTTCACTTCCTGACCAAGTACCGTAAGCTTCAGGATCGCCGATTCCTTCTCGTAGAGATGGATATCGATCTTATAGCTGCCGGTGTTCTTGATAGAACGTCCAGGCACTTCGATCTTCTTGCGGTCTATCTCTAGGCCCTTCTTGAGCAGTTCGTCGGCGACGGTGGCGTTTGTGACCGCGCCATAGAGTTTGCCGTTGGCCCCGGCGGGCATGGTTACCGAAAGCTCCTCGCTCTCTATGCGCTCTTTGAGGGAGGATGAAGCCTTGCGCTTCTCTTCCTTTATGGAAAGGATCTCGTTCTTGCGCTGCTCGAAGAGCTGGACGCTCCTGGCGTTGTAGACTACCGCCAGGTCGCGGGGAAGCAGGTAATTTCGGGCATAGCCCGGGGCGACTACTTTTACGTCGCCGATCTCTCCCAGGTTAGGGACATCCTGATTCAGGATTACTTTCATGTGGAAGCTCCTTTTAGGTTGCGGTACGGAATCCATACCTCGGTAATGCCCAGTACGGGCAAGCCAATCAATACTACGGCGCTGGTGGCCTGATT
The DNA here is from genome assembly GCA_023421875.1 of Spirochaetota bacterium. Lineage (GTDB taxonomy): Bacteria > Spirochaetota > Spirochaetia > Treponematales > Rectinemataceae > UBA2256. Next base: position 13,904 of record JAEZSM010000115.1, read on the forward strand.
CAGCAAGGCAGCGACCAGCGCCAGGGGCAGAAGGCGCCGCAAGAGCGCCGGAACCCCCGACTTGTGCAGCAGGAAGGAAAGCACCCCAATGCCCTGCAATCCATAGATCGACGCAGCGCAGAGCGCCAAGTTCCAGGCCAGAAGCCTGAGGATGCCCTCGGCCTTGAGGGCGAGTACCCCGAATAGAAGGACCCAGAGCAAGAGGCTCGGCCAGAGTGCCGCGTTCGGCACCTTGACCGCCGCTAGGCGAGGTACTTCTTTTTCTGGCGCGGTGCCGGCCAAGGCTGCCCTGCTGCTTTTCGAGGCGAGCAGGCTTCCCAGCCACCAGCTGCCGGTAAGGATCCAGAGAATGAAGGCGCTGAATCCTGCGCCGATAATGCCCACAGCCCGCTCCACCAGTTCGGCGGCAAGCTTGGGCTCATTCACCGCCAGGCCGCTCGTGTCGATGGTCTCTTCGACATAGGCAGTAAGTTGGCCGATAAAGGCCGCATCGTTGCCCATGCGAAGCACGAAGGGCAGCGCGGTTAGTGACAGGACAAGCAAGGCAAGTGAAATGCGGACTATCCTGGACAGTTTAGGCTTTTCAGCGTTTATCCAGTACAGGGCAGCCAGCAGTAAAAGCGGCGGCAGAGCACCGGAAACCAGGGACAGGAAATCGAAAAACCTGAGCTGGATCATCCGCACCGCTGTGCCGACGACAATGACCACAAAGGCTGCCAGCGAGGATACTAATCCCGCCCGCATGCCCCTGCCCGCAAAGCTCTGCTGCACCGGAACGAGAAATACAAAGGAGAGGATATACGAGAGATAGAGAAAGCCTGACAAGATCCCCGCCGTAGCATCGGCGAAGAATATCCTCTTCTTCAAAAGCCGTTCCTGCTCATCCACCTGTGCAGCCGCCTTAGAATTATTTTACGACGTAAGGCAGAAGCGCCAGAGAGCGCGCCCGCTTGATATTGACCGCCAGTGCGCGCTGATGCTTGGAACAGGTGCCGGTGATGCGCCGGGGCAGGATCTTGCCGCGCTCGGTGGTATAGCGCCTGAGCGTGTCAGAATCCTTGTAGTCGATGTGGGCTTTCTGGGTGCAGAACTTGCAGACCTTCTTCTTGAAAAAACCCTTGCCCTTGCGAGGACCGCCGCGATCGTCCTGATCCCTGCGGCCGTCGCCCTGATCCATCTCGGACCTGCTCGAGCGTCCCTCGTTCATATCTTTCATGTCAGCCATGAGATTTCTCCTTGTATAGGTTCAAAAGCGTCAAAACGGAATATCGTCGTCGAAGGTGTCGATCGGCGATCCGTTTTGGGCTGGGGCTCCGCCGGCCGGTCGCTGACCGGGGGAGGAGTCCTGGGCTCCGTAACTCTGGCCTCGGGTCGAAGCGCCGCCCTGCTGATTGCCGGAAGCGCTCCCCATGAGCCGTACGTTATTTGCGTTGACGATAACCTTACTGCGGGGCTGCCCGTCCTGTTCCCAGCGGTCCTGGCGCAGCTCGCCTTCGATGGCGACCTGCTGTCCCTTGGTCAGGTAGCGATTAACCGCCTCGGCGCCCTTTCCCCAAAAATCGATGTCGAAAAAGCTGGTTTCATCGACCCATTGATCGTCCTGCTTCCTCGAGCGGTTTACGGCAAGGGAAAATCTCGCAATGGCCGTTCCCGATTTCGTGTATTTGAGCTCAGCGTCCCGGGTGAGTCTTCCCACCAGGACGACGACGTTTATATCGCGCATCTGGACACCCCCTTCGTGTTTAGGCTTCAGCCTTCACCACAAGATACTTGAGAATGCTTGTGTTGAGCTTGAACGCTCTTTCCAGGGGGGTAACGTTCTGAGCGTCCAGGGAAAACTTATACAGAATATAGTGTCCCCGTTCCCGCTTTTTAACCGGATAGGCCAGCGGACGGTCACCCATATCCTCATCCTTGACATCGGCGGCGGCAAACTGCGCCAGGTCCGCCATCACTGCTTCCTTGCCCTTGTGGAAGGCATCTTCCTCGGAAGGCAAGACCACGACTAACTCGTATTGTCTCATTCTTTCCTCCTCGTGGACCTAGTCCCCCATACGGGGGACGATTGATTCGGAGCGGTTCCGCGGGGAGCCGATCCGAATAAAGAGGGAGCGTTCTTATATCACGGGAAAGCCTTTTTATGCAATACTTGCAATTAAGGCCGGGATTTCCCATAATTGC
>JAEZSM010000196.1 GCA_023421875.1 Spirochaetota bacterium
AGTCATCGGTCCTACCCCGCCGGGGACGGGGGTAATCCAGCCGGCCACCTGGGAAGCCGAATCGAAATCCACGTCTCCCTTGAGCCTGAAACCCTTGGCTGCCGAGGCATCCTCGACCCTGTTGACGCCCACGTCGATGACACAGGCTCCGGGTTTGATCATGTCGCCACTGACAAGGCCTGCCTTGCCAGCGCAGGCGATGAGGATGTCGGCCCGCTTGCAGTAGGAGGCAAGATCCTTGGTGCCGGTATGACAGAGGGTTACGGTGGCGTTGATGGACTTGCGGATGAGAAGATTTATCAGCGGTTTACCGACAATATTGGATCTTCCCACGACCACCGCATGGACACCCTTGGTTTCCACGCCGCTTCGACGGATCAGCTCGATAACGCCGTTGGGCGTGCAGGGCAGATAGCAGGGCTCTTCCAGGAGCATCCTGCCCACGTTGATCGGGGTAAAGCCGTCTACATCCTTCTCGGGAGAAATAGCGGCTATGACCGCTTTTTCGTCTATATGCTTGGGCAAGGGAAGTTGGACTAGGATGCCATGGATCCGGGGGTCATCGTTGTAGGCCCTGACCAGCGCCAGCAGTTCATCCTGGCTGGTTTCGGCGGGGAGGTGACGACTAAAACTGGCCATGCCTGCCTCCGCCAGCGCTTTTTCCTTGCCGGTGACGTAAGAAACCGAAGCTGGATCTTCGCCGACGAGAATAACACCCAGACCGGGCGTCACTCCCTTGGCGACAAGAGCGGCTACCTTTTCCTTGATCTCCGCCCTGATTTCCTTGGCGATTTCTTTTCCGTCGATGATTTTGGCTGACATGGCAATCTCCTTATTAATGAGTATCGTAGCGTTCGAAGTAAGACCTGAATTTTTCCGCCGCTTTCCTGGCCTCTTCTGGCTTCAGAATCAGGCTGAAGGCAAAAAAAGCCTCCCGTTCCATATCGAAAAAAAAGCCGGGATGCACATAGAGCCCCTGCTGACCGAGCAGATCCCTGGCAAGACTCTCTTCGTCGGCGTACCGGGGGCTTTGGACAAGCGCCGTCCACCCACCTTCAGCACGGAGAATCCTATGCGGCGAAGTCTCGCCTTCCAGCACCTGGCGATATACCGAAAGCGCCTGGGCCATCCGCGTCTTTACCGAAGCCCTGAGCTCTTCCTCGTAACCCAAGAGGATGCCCGCGGCGTTCATGACAGGAGCCCCGGCGGAGAGAAAACTGTCAGCGATAAGCTCAAGGGCATCCATGGCCCGCCGGACCTGTGTGTCCGGTCCGGAGACATAGATCCAGCCCAGCTTGGCCTGGGGAAGGCAGAGCCGTTTGGAAAAACCGTCTAGGGTAAAGGTCAGGCAATCATCCATGCCAAACAGGGAGCGCCGGCCTTCCCTGGGCTCCAGGTCGTAACCGTAAAACACCTCATCGGCGATTATCGGTATAGCGTAGGCTATACAGAGCTCGATGATCCGGGACAATTCCTCGTTCTGGACATAGGAGCCCGTGGGATTGTTGGGATTGATGAGCACGATCGCTTTGGGCCGGGCGCCCGAGCCGCCTGACAAGGCCCGGGCGATGGAATCGGTATCGATAGCCCAGCCAGTAGGATGGCTGTACTCCAGTCGGTAGGGCACCGGTATCACCGACTCCAGGGCGGCGAGCTGGTCAAAAAGCGGGTATCCAGGACGGGGAATCAAAATGCTGTCCCCGGGATCGCAAAGCAGTTTAAAAAGATAGGAATAGGCTTCTGAAGTCGAGGCGCAGAGGAGCAGGTGTTCTGGATCGGCGTGAACCGAAGCCTCCCTGCCGGGCAGAAAATGTTCCGCGATAGCCCTTCGGGCGTTGGCCAAGCCCCTGGATTCCGGGTAGTATAGGGCGTTATCACGGCTTGCCAATGCCGCGGCTATTCGATCCGCTCCTATGCCTAAGCCGACCTGTGTGGGGTTGGATTGGGAAACATCGAAAGCAGGCAATCCCTTGCCGCAGAGGATTCCACGCTCCATATCGAGGGAATTCCTGGCGGGGGCAAAATCGATTCGGGCGGAAAAATTCATTTCGGCGTAGTATAATAGGGGGACTGTGATTCTAACAAGACCTGCCGACTTCAAAAAATACCCAAACGGACTCGGATTGACATGATCGGGCTTATATTATATTTTTCATATATATCTAGGAGAGCAATAGCATGAAACTAGTAATCGTTGGCGGCGTTGCCGCAGGAGCCACGGCGGCGGCGAGGGCCCGGAGACTGGACGAGAACGCCGAAATCACAATTCTTGAAAAGGGACCCTATGTATCCTTCGCCAACTGCGGTCTACCCTACAGGCTTTCCGGGGATATCCAAAAGCGGAGCGCCCTTATACTCCAGACGCCGGAAGGCTTCTTCTCCCGCTACAGGGTCAAGGTTCTGTTAAAAACAGAGGCCGTCGCCATCGACAGGAAAGCAAAGCTCGTAAAGCTAAGATCCCCCGAAGGCGACAGCAGCCTGGCCTACGATGCCCTTATCCTGGCCCAGGGAGGCATCCCCTTTGTCCCCCCTGTCGAGGGAGCGGATTCTCCCAATGTATTCAACCTCTGGACTATTCCTGACATGGACGCCATCAACAACTACATTAAGGACAACAACGTAGGCTCCGCAGTTGTCGTAGGCGGCGGTTTTATCGGCCTGGAAAGCGCCGAAGCCTTTATCAAGCGAGGAATCGCCACGTCCATCGTCGAGCTAACCGACCAGCTCATGCCCCCCGCCGACCCTGAGTTCGGCGCTCTCATCGCCCAGGCTTTCGAGTCGTCGGGAGCTAGGGTGTACACCAAACGATCCTTGGTTAAAATCGATTACAAGACCAGGGAAGTGCTGCTCAGCGACGGAACCATAGTAAAGGCCGACCTGGTCCTCATGTCCGCCGGAGTGCGGCCTAACCTGGCGCTGGCCAAATCGGCCGATCTCACCATAGGAAAGTCCGGGGGCCTTGAGGTCGATGAATTTCTGCGGACAAGCGATCCTTCCATTTTCGCCGCCGGCGACATGATCGAGCTTACGAGGCGAGCCGATGGGGCAAAGGTCCGGATTCCCCTGGCAGGCCCGGCGAATCGACAGGGCCGGATCGCGGCCACCAACGCCCTGGGCGGTTCCATGTCCTATGTGGGAGCCCTGGGCACTTCAGTATTCAAGGCCATGGAGCATACCTTCGCCCAGACTGGGCTTTCAGAAAAAGCCGCAGTAGCCGCAGGGATCAAGGTCAGGGCTGTCCATGTCCACAAGGGCCACCATGCCGGGTATTATCCCGGTGCCAAGGAGCTGTCGGTAAAGCTGATCTACAACGAAGACGGCTTAGTTCTGGGAGCGCAGGCCTTCGGGCTTGAGGGTGTGGAAAAACGCATCGACGTTCTTGCGGTGGCGATCGCGGCGAAAATGAAGCTTTCCGATCTGGCGGAACTCGACCTTGCCTATGCCCCGCCCTATTCCAGCGCGAACGATCCTTTGCAGATGGCCGCTTTTGCCGCCCAGAACGACCTGTCGGGCTATTCATCCTTTATCAGTCCCCAAAAGGCTGTAGCGCTTCTGGCTTCCGCCAGCCTTGGCGCGGAGGATACGGCAGTAAAACCCAGTACAACGTATGTGCTTGACGTAAGAACCTTCGGCGAGTATTGCCGCGGCCATGTCGCAGGCTCGACCAACATTCCGCTAGACGAATTGCGGGACAGGCTTTCTGAACTGCCCAGGGACAAAGAAATCCTGATCCTCTCGGTCAACGGCTTTGAAGGACACATTGCATCGAGAATTCTCAGACAGATGGGATTCGACAAAGTGGTCTACGTAACAGGCGGAATGAAGAGCATGCGCCTGTTCGGAGGCTTCAGCGAAGCGGAAGGCGAATAGGGATTTCCCGCCGACCGCGGGTAATTTCAGATACTCCCTCGGCGGCATAGACTAAACCAGGAGACATATATGGGTTTTGCCAACAGTGTAGAGAAAAAGATCCAGGAAGGGGCGGTTATCGTTGATGTCCGCACTATTGACGAGTATGA
>JAEZSM010000010.1 GCA_023421875.1 Spirochaetota bacterium
AGACAGTTCGGTCCCTATCTGCCACGGGCGTTGGATGGTTGAGAGGAGCTGTTTTTAGTACGAGAGGACCGAAATGGACGAACCTCTGGTGTACCAGTTGTCCTGCCAAGGGCACGTGCTGGGTAGCTACGTTCGGAAGGGATAACCGCTGAAAGCATCTAAGTGGGAAGCCCACCTCAAGATTAACCATCCCTGGGGGTATAACCCCCCTGAAGGCACCAGGGAGACTACCTGGTTGATAGGCTGGAGATACAAGCACGGTAACGTGTTCAGTCGACCAGTACTAATCTGCCGTGAGGCTTGACCATATTATCCTTCACTTTTCTTACGAATCGAATAAAAGCTCAAAAAGACTAAGAATGTCGTTTCAGGCTATGTAACTGCTTCCCGATGGTAGACCACTTTGCGCACACCTGCGCACTGGCCTATCGCCCTAGTTTTTAAAAGGTAAATAATTTGCCTGGTGACTATTGTGAAGAGGCCACACCCGTTCCCATTCCGAACACGGAAGTTAAGCTCTTCAACGCCGATGGTACTGCCTTCGCGGTGGGAGAGTAGGTCGTCGCCAGGCTTTTTTATTTTTCTAGCCACTCATTCGAGGGCTAGAAAAATAAAATGAGTCTAAGAGAACCTAGACAGAATACCGTGGCGATTGGCGAGGTCAGGGGCTGGGTAGTGGTTCCACGGTATTCTGTAAAATGAACGCCGCAAGCGTTCATTAAGAGTCGCCAGGCTTTTCGTGGCCGCAGGCGTTCATTACGCCAGGCTTTGATTGGCCGTTGAGCTAAGCGTAGTTAGATGCTTTTTTATGCCCTCCAGAACCTTCGGGTAAATAGCACCAGCACAGTGTACACCTCCAACCTGCCCACTAGCATGATGAAAGAAAGCCACAGCTTGATCCACCAGGGGAAAAAGGAGTAATTAGCGGTAGGTCCTACCAGCGCAAAACCGGGGCCAATATTGCCCAAATTGGCTAATGTAGCCGTAACGCTGGTCGTGATGTCGTAGCCGCCCAACCCCACCACCACAAACGAAACAATCATAAGGGCAAAGTACAGAAAGACAAGCGCAGCAGTGTCATAAACAACATTTTTACGCAATGACTTGCCGTTGACGAATATTGCGTAGACTCCCTTTGGATTCATCAAATAGCGCATTTCGGTAAAGGCCATCTTCGCCAGGGTAAAAATACGGATTACCTTGATGCCACCCGCTGTGGAGCCGGCGCAGCCGCCTATGAACATAAGAAAAAATAAGAGCGCCTGGGATGCAAAAGGCCATGCCGCAAAATCCGCGGTGGCGAACCCTGTCGTGGTTAGTATGGAGGAGCTTTGGAATCCCGCATAGCGCAAAGCCTTACCCAAAGATTCAAAGATTCCATGACCGTAGAGGTTGAAGGCTATAAAAAGTGTGGAAAGGGCAAAGATTCCCATGTAAAGGCGCAGCTCTCTGTCCTTCAGGACGGATTTCGTCTTTCCGCTCAGCACCCTAAAATGGAGGGTAAAGTTCATACCGGCTAAAAGCATAAAGACGGTTATTACCACGTCGATATAGCCGGAATTGTAAAATCCCAGACTCGTATTTTTTACTCCGAACCCTCCCGTCGCCATGGTGGCAAAGGCGTGGCAAACCGAATCGAAAAGAGGCATGCCTCCCAGAAGAAGGAGCAGAATCTCAGCCAAAGTTAAACCGAGGTAGATGAACCAGAAAATCTTTGCAGTACCCGAAACCCTGGGGGTAATCTTATCCACCGAAGGGCCGGGGGATTCTGCTTCCATCAAGCGAAGGCCGCCGAAGCCCAGGAGCGGAAATATCGCTACGGTCAGTACCACGATCCCCATTCCGCCTAGCCAATGGGTTGTGGCTCTCCATAGCAGGAGCGACTTAGGCAAGACTTCTATATTCTTTAGAATGCTGGCGCCGGTGGTGGTAAAACCGCTCATGGTCTCGAAAAACGCATCGACGAAGGATGGAATATAGCCGGAAATCCAGAAGGGGAGACAGCCCATGAGCGACGCCAAAAGCCAGCTGAAGGTGACGAAGAGAAAGCCCTCCCGGTTAGTCAAATAAGGGTTTCCGTCTTTGCGGGTAAGAAAAAGCATCGTGCCGAGGAAGATCAAGCCGCCAGCGGCGGGAATGAGGAAAGAAAGGCTGACCCCGGAATGTTCCCCGTTCAGTAACGAGAAAATCGCCATGAAGACAAGAAAGGCTGATATCATGGCGGCAAGTACGGACAGCACCCTGAAAAGCGACTTGTGATGCATTGTTCAGGCTCCGAAAAGGCTTTCCAGTCTACTGATCTGCTCTTTAGGCAGCACGAGTCCGACAATATCTCTGGCGTGAATGAGCGTGTCTCCCGTTGGAATGATTGTCCGCCCTTCGTGAATGACAAAGGCTACGAGCATTCCCCGTGGAAGACCCAGATCCACGATCCTTCCGCCAGCCTTGGGATATTCGCCGCCGATACTCAATTCCACTAGTTCAAAACCGCCTTCGGCAAAACTGTGCAGCCTCCGTATATGAGCTCGGCGTATGATATCCAGAATAGCCCCAGCCACGACCGATTTTTGATTTACCAAGGCATCGATATCGACGACACCCTCGAGACGCATGTATAGATCGTTATACACCACAGCAAGAACCCGCCTGGCGCCCGAATCCTTGGCAATAAGCGCAGTAACCAGATTAGAGCTCTGGGACTGGGTCAGGCAGAGAGCGATATCGGCCCTGCCAACGCCCTCTTCCTCTATGAGAAATTCATCCGAGAGATCTCTGCAAACCACGTCAACGTCGGGGAATTCGTTGGAAATATGCTTGGCTGCATCCTTGCTCTCTTCAATCACCTTGATGACAGGATTTCCCAGGAGCGAGAGAGCATTGGGCAGAGCGTGCTTTTGCTTGCGTCGCTCTATGGCGCTGCCATCCGAGGAAGGAACTCCTAGTTCACGTAAGAGTTGCCTAGTCAGGGCGCCGGCTCCGATGATCACCAGGCGTTTCAACTTGAGACTAGAACGAGTCGTGTGGCCGAAGAGTCTGTCCAGCTCCCCTGGTTCGCCGAGAATAAAAACAGTGTCTTCAGATTCAAATTTATACTGACCGGAAGGAATGACCAGTTCATCTTTGCTGAAAACCGCCGGCACCATGAATTCCCGGCCGATTTTCTGCCGCACCTCGCTCAAGTCCCGCCCCGGGAAGCGGTCGTCCTCGGCGGTGCTCAGCTTCCTTAGCTGAATACCTGCCTCTTTAACATCGATCGTTTCGCGGGACATTCCCCGGAATATGAGACGGGCTACTGCCTCTGCGGTTTCCGCTTCGGGGTTGAGTATGTAGTCCACGCCCAGGATACGGCGTTTTCGACTGTGAAACATGCTGAAATAAGGGCTGCGAACCCTCGCGATCGTCTTGGGTTTGTTATAGGTTTCGGTCACCAGACCACAGGCAACGATGTTCGCGTTATCGCTGCCGGTAAGCGCAATGAACCAGTCCGCATCCTCCAGACCGGCTTCGGCCAATACGTCCAGGTTCTCGCCGTTGCCTTCTTTCACAAGACAATCCAGCTCGTTGGCGATACCCTTGGCGATATCCGGATTCTGCTCGATTACCACGACGTCCCTGTTTTCAGCTACCAGTTCCCTGGCAATCTGAACTCCGAGCGTGCCTGCGCCTAAGATGACAACTTTCATGGGGTTTTTATCATAGTATTCAATACGTAACTCCGCAATACGCAAGCAGCGCTATGGCGATTCCCGGATGCGAGTGATATGATCCAATGCCGGAGACAGCATCCTTGAGAATCAGAATAGCCAGCGACAGAATCCTCATCTTTTCTTTCTTCATTTCAGTAATCATCGCAGGCTCGCTACTCCTTGCCCTTCCGGGAATCTACCGCGAAGGAAGGCTGGACTACATAGACGCACTTTTTACCGCCACCAGCGCAGTCTGCGTAACCGGCCTCATTACGGTTGATACGGCAAATTTCGGTATTTTCGGACAGACCATCATTATGATACTCATCCAAACGGGCGGTTTGGGAATTATTACCTTCGCCACTGTTTTCTTGGCTGCGCCAAGAAGGCGGATTTCTATAGTAGGACGGGGTGTCGTAGGCGAGTACGCCTTGTCAGAGGTGGAATATCAGCCAAAAGTAATTATCCGCTCCATCGTCAAGTATACTTTTATCTTCGAAGCAGCAGGCTTTGTTATTTATTGCATTGCCTTTGGGGTAAGGGGCCGATCGCTCTTCGACGCGCTTTTCCATGCTGTCTCCGCATTCTGCAATGCCGGATTTTCAACTTTCAGCAACAATTTGGAGAATTATCTCAGGAATCCTCTAGTAAACTTAGCGACCATAGCCTTGGTTGTGACAGGCGGCCTTGGATTTTTGGTCATCAAGGATATACGCAAGCACCTGGGCGGGCAGCGTACCCATCTTTCGTATCACTCGGCTGTCGTGCTTCGTACCACCTCCTTTCTGCTGGTTGTCGGCACAGTTGTCTTCTTCATTCTGGAATCATCCAGTTCAATGGCCGATTTAAGCCTGCCTGAAAAACTCATGGCCAGCCTCTTTCAGGCGGTGACGCCCAGGACTGCGGGCTTTGATACTATAGCCCAGGGTTCCCTGAGCCAGGGATCCCAGCTTTTGACAATGCTCCTCATGTTCATAGGAGCCTCTCCCGCTTCCACGGGTGGGGGCATAAAGACCACCACCTTCTATTTACTCGTTATCACTGCATTCAGGTACAGAGATTCCAGCGACCAGGTAAGCCACGGCAAGCGCAAAATACCGCCCCGGCTCATTTTCAAGGCTGTCGGCGTTGTCGTCAAAGCAATCATAATAATTCTAGCGGCGGCTATTCTTGTCATCATCGCCGAAGCTGGATCAGGGATTTCTCTGGCAGACACACTCTTCGAGATAGTATCGGCCTTCGGAACCGTTGGCCTTTCCAAGGGCATCACTGCAAGTCTGGGAAGCTTTTCCAAATTTGTTCTCATCGTGACAATGTTCACCGGTAGGGTCGGCCTTTTTGCCCTGGCTCTGCCCAGAGGCAGGCGGGATGTGGATGGCTACGCTGACTTGCCCAGCGCGGAGGTGCTGTTATGATACATTGGAGGAAATCATGAAAACCTATGCGTTCATAGGACTCGGATCTCTGGGCATGTGTATGCTGGAAAGCATCGCCGAAGTGACCGACCAGATTGTCGTCATAGACAAGGATCCTCAGCTCATCGACAGGGTAAAGGATATGGTCAAGACAGCCTATGTAGCCGATGTCCTGGACGAGGACGCCCTGGACAAGATCCTTCCCGAGGCTGTGGACGTAGCGATTATCGACATACCTTCTGATTTGGAAGCGTCGATTCTTGTCATCCACCGACTCAAGCGGCTTGGAGTGCCCGAGATCATAGTCAAATCGGATACCGACAGCCGCAACGAGATCCTGAAGCTCGTGGGCGCCACCCGTATCGTCAACGCCGATCACGAAGCTGCGGCTCGCATTGTCCCCTTAGTCTTGGCCACCTCGCTCTATAATTACATGCCTATAGGCGGAGATCTCGTGCTCGCCGAGGTGCTCAATCCCAAGGATCTGGTGGGCAAGACCCTCATCGAAGCCGATCTGCGACGGAAAGCCGGCATCAATGTCATTGCTGTCAGAAAGGAAGAAGATTCCAGCTATCAGGATTTCGACCGGGACTATAGACTTAAAGCGCAAGACCATCTTCTCGTTGCGGGCAAGGAAAACGCGGTATTCTCATTCTCCGAGCTTCCTTTGGCTCCAACGCAAAAACAAAGAGGATCCACCATAGGCCAGGTGCTCAAAGCTATGTTCAAGCTGGGCAAGAAAAAGCCAAAAGCCCAGTAAAACCGCCATAAAAACGCTGCAATTGACCGGAAGGTGCCTGAGCCTGTAGAATATTGCAACTTATATGCCAGGGGGAAATTCTCCAGGCTTACCCGGAGGTCCTGCATGGACATCTTCCAGAAATGTTTCGCCTACGATTTAGATAAAAAGGTCATGGAAAAGGGCATTTATCCCTATTTCCAGGCCTTGGACGGATTAGAGGGAACGGAAGTCTCGTATCAGGGTCGCAAGATCATCATGATAGGATCCAACAATTACCTGGGGCTCACCACCCATCCCAAGGTGAGGGCTGCGGCCATGAAGGGTTTAGAGCAGTTCGGTCCCTCCTGCACGGGCAGCCGATTCCTTAATGGAACGCTCAAGCTTCACATCGAGCTGGAGGAACGCCTGGCCGCCTTCGTGGGCAAGGATGCTGCCCTGGTATTCTCCACCGGTATGCAGGCCAATCTAGGCGCCATCTCAGCCCTTATAGGCCGCAGCGATGTGGTAGTCACCGACAAGGACGACCATGCATCCATCGTGGATGCATGCAGGCTGGGCTTGGGGGAAGTCAAGCGCTATGTACACGGCGACCTGGACCAGTTGGATAGAATTCTGGCCAAGATTCCCGAAACTCAGGGGGCCATGGTTGTAGTGGACGGTGTCTTCTCCATGGGCGGCGATATTGTTGACCTGCCTAAGCTCGTGGAGGTCTGCAAAAAGCACGGAACCCGACTCTATGTAGACGATGCCCATTCCCTAGGCGTCCTGGGCGGCGGTCGCGGCACCGCCTGGCACTTCGGCCTCACCGATCAGGTCGACCTCATTATGGGCACCTTCTCCAAGAGTTTCGCCTCTCTGGGCGGTTTTGTCGCCGGAAACAAGGACGTCATCAATTATATAAAGCATACGGCCCGATCCTTTATCTTCTCGGCCTCCCTCCCCGCGCCCAACGCCATGGCTGCCTTTGCCGCCCTGGAGGTCATGGAGACCGAACCCGAGCACGTCCAGCGCCTGTGGGAAAACGCAGCCTTCATGCTCAAGGGCTACCGTGATCTGGGCTTCAATATCGGCGCGACCCAGACGCCCATCATTCCCGTCATTATAGGTGACGATGAAGCCTGCTTCCGTTTCTGGAAGGAGCTCTTCGACGCCGGCGTGTACTGCAACCCTGTCGTATCCCCCGCGGTGCCCCAGGGCATGGCCCTTTTGCGTACTTCTTACATGGCTACCCACAGAAGGGACCAACTGGAGCGAGTGCTGGGCATATTCGAGAAAACAGGCAAAAAACTGGGCATCATCTGATACAAGACAGCC
>JAEZSM010000138.1 GCA_023421875.1 Spirochaetota bacterium
GCAGCCTCGGCGCCCCCGTTGGCCTCGGCGCGCACAGCTATGTCGGAGCCCACAGCTATGTCGGCGCCCTCACCCATGTCTTCACCCCCAGCCACCGCCGAAGCCTGGATAATTCGCAGGATCAGCGAGAGCAGGCGGAGCTGGCCGGTGGAAGCTCGGTCGGTAAAGCTTCCCTCGTCGCTGGAAAAATCCCATCGATCGCGGTGCGGCCCGGACCTGGTAGTCCCGTAGAGTATCTCGGACTCTCTCCTGGAACCCAGATGAGCCAAAAGCCCATCGAAATCCGCCTCCCGCTGCCAGCTGGAAGCGTAGGCTAACTCCACCGGCCGCCCCAGCCGCGACACGTACTCGTAGAGCCGAGGAAAGTCTTTCTGAAACCGCCTGAGCAATTTTCGGCGCTCTTCCATCAGGGCGAGCCCGAAGCGGACCAACTGAGGATCCAGGACGTCCAGGAGGTCGTAGGCGCTCTCCTTGAGCGCGGCGTTGCGCTGCTTCAGAATGCGCTTATAGGAACGCAGCGAATCGATGTAGCCGGGATAGAGCATCCCGGCGCACTGGTCGAAAAAAAACCTGCGCCGTTCCGGGTCGCCGGCGGCAAAGCTGAAATCCTCGTGGCAGAACACCACCGCCGGATTGTGGAACACCAGCTCCTTCCTGTCCTTGAGACTCTTTCCGTTAAGCCGGATATCCTTGGCCTGCCCGTCATAGCGAATGGAAATGCCGTTTTCGAGTTCGCTGTCCTCGGAATTTCCCAGGGAGTTCCAGGCGGCCGCCAGTCCGAAGCCCCTGCTCCCGGTGGCGGGAATTTGCTGGTCCACCGATCCGCGGAAAGACGATCCGTAACAGAGATAGTACAGGGCTTCGAGAAAATTGGTTTTTCCCTGGCCGTTCTCGCCGATAAGAAATATCCGCTCGGCCTTGGTGTCCACCTCGCTGTCCTCGAGGTTGCGGAATGAGACAAAACGGGCGTACGAAAAGGGCATTAGTCTATTTGCATCGGCATGACTATGTGAAAGTAGTCTCCACTGGGCTCGGGCCGCAGGGTAATGGCCTTGGAAGGATCGCTGAACTCGATGCTGAAGGCTTCGGCGTCCAAAACCCTCAAGGGTTCTTCTATATACTTGTAGTTCAAGGCTATGGTCGTCTCGCCGCCTGAGTATTCGCAGCCAATCTCTTCCCTGGCCGCCCCGATCTCGCTCTCCTCCGAAGAAAGCACCAGGCCGTTTTCCGATACCGAGAAGAAGGTCCGGTAGGACTTCTGCTCCACGAAAATTGACACACGCTTGAGGGCTTCCAGCATATCGGCCTTCTTTACACTGAAGGAATTCTTCTGGTTCTGGGGAATCACTTTCTGATAATTGGGAAACTGACCCTCGATGAGGACGCTGGAAATCTGATAATTGTTGAAGCGCAGGAAGAGACTCTTCTCGGTGATGGCAATATCCAGCATTCCCTCGTCGGAAAGCCGCTTCAAGAGAATTCCCAAAACCTTGGTGGGTATGATGACAGGCTTGAAGTCAGGCAGGCTGCCCCTGGTGTCGCTGCGCACGAAGGCAAGCCGCCTTCCGTCGGTGGATACCATGACAAGGCTACCTTCCTGGGTTTTCTCCATGTATACGCCGTTCATAAAATACCTGGTCTCGTCGTTGGAAACGGAAAAAATCGTCTGGGAAACCATGCGCCTGAAATCCCTGGAGGGAAGCTGGAAAAACAGATTTTCCTCCGCCCTGGGAAGCTCTGGAAATTTTTCCCCCGAAAGCGACTTGAGCTGGAAACGAACCTTTTTTTCCGCGGGCTTAAGAATAATCCGCCCATCGTCCTGCTCGATGGTCAGATCCCCATCGGGAAGGGTGGTCAAAATGCCCATGAGCTTGTCGCAGAATACCGTAAGGGATCCGGGAATAACGTTATCCACGGGAATTGTCGTCTCGAAACTCACCTTGACGTCGGTAGCCCGTATGAGAAGCCGTGAATCGGAAACTTCCAGATACACGTTGGACATTATGGAAAGGGCGTTTTTCGATGCGATGATTTCCTGGGCAAAGGCGATTTCGCGCAACAGGCTGGCCTTATCGCAGGTAAACTTCATGATTTTCCCCCTCAGGATGATACTACTCTGATTTTATTCTAGCAGAAACGACAAGCCAATGAAACAGCGCTTTGCTTATTTTCTTTGGCCTTTTCGCTCTCCTAGTCTTACTGTATTAAATATATACAAGAGTAATAATAGTAATAAGGGCGTCAAATATGTGGAAAACCGCTGTAACTCTTTATTATCAATAGTGAAACTACCTGTGGATAAGCTGCTGATAACCGACCTGGGTATTCCACAGTTTGCACAGGGCTCGAACTTTTCCACAGGCGAGTACTACTTGTCCACGGGTTTTAAAGAGGCTTTACTCGACGCCGTTTTGCCGGGCGTCCCGAAGCAGGCGCTGTATGGTCGCGTCGAAACTGGGATCGAACTTGAGCATCTGCTCTATTTTCTGGCAAGAATGCATCACCGTCGTGTGGTCCCTGCCGCCGAACTCCACGCCGATTTCGGTGGTGGAATACTCGGTGACCTCCCGGATGACGTACATGGCCACCTGCCGGGCCAGGGCGATGTTCTTGCTGCGTTTCTTGCCCTTGAGGTCCGAGAGGGAGAGTTTGTAGAAGTCCGCCACCATGCGGATTATGGAATCCACGGTGATAGCCGAGTGACGCTTGGCGTTGAACATTTCCTTTAAAAGATTCCGGGCTATGTCCACCGTGAGATCCTTGTGCACCAGCTCGGCGTAGGCGGTGAGCTTGGTCAGGCAGCCCTCCAGGTCGCGGACGTTGGAGGAAACGTTGGAAGCCACCAGGTCTATGACCTCCTCCACGACATTCACCTTTTTTCCCGACTGAATGAGCTTTTGCTTGAGAATCGCCACTCTGGTCTCGTAGATGGGCGGCTGGACGTCCACCACAAGACCCTTGTCGAAGCGGCTTTTGAGCCTGTCGGAAAAATCCTTCAATTCCTTGACGTGCCGGTCCAGGGTGAAAACCATCTGGCGTTCGGAATCGTAGAGGGCGTTGAAGGTATGGAAGAGCTCTTCCTGGACGCCGGGCTTGTTCTGGAAAAAGTGGATGTCATCGATGAGGAGCACATCGGCGTTGCGGTACTTGTTCTTGAACTCGTGGGCCGAGCGGTCATGGATCATTTGGATGAATTCGTTGGTGAATTCCTCGGCGGTGATGCAGATAATCCGTGAACCGGGCCTGGACTGGTACACATGGTTGCCGATGGCGTGCATGAGGTGGGTTTTACCCAGGCCCACGCCGCCGTAGATAAGATGGGGGTTGTAGACCCTGGCGGGGCTCTTGGCCACCGCCTCGGCTGCGTTGAAGATTAAGCGGTTGTTCTCGCCCACGATAAAG
>JAEZSM010000141.1 GCA_023421875.1 Spirochaetota bacterium
GGATAAAAGCCTGGGGTACGTTGGAACCTGCGCCGACAATAAGCGCTTCAATATCCCGGTCGCTCACGGTCTTCTTTTTATCGGCTAAAGCCTTGAACTTGGAGAAAAGCATATCCACATTCAGTTCCTGGATAGAGAAACCCATGGACTTGAGCCGCTCTTCAAAGGCATGCCTGCCCGAGTGCTTGCCCAGCACCATGCGATTGCTCGGGAAACCTACTGATTCGGGAGTCATTATCTCGTAGGTAGCCCGGTTGGCAAGAACCCCATGCTGATGGATGCCCGCCTCGTGAGCGAAGGCATTTTCTCCCACCACAGCCTTGTTGGGCTGGACCCTTACACCCGTTACTTTGGAAACTAGCCTGCTGGCAGCGTAGATCTGATTACTCTGAATGCCGCAGTCCAAACCCAGGGCTTCGCCTCTGGTACGGATAGCCATGACGATTTCTTCCAATGAAGCGTTACCAGCCCGCTCGCCTATACCGTTGACCGTACATTCGATCTGGTCGGCGCCGGCCAGTGCGGCGGCCAGGCTGTTCGCGACCCCCAGACCGAGATCGTTATGGCAATGTACCGATAGAATCGCCGACTCGATGCCTGGCGTATGAGCTTTTATATACGCGACGAGTTTCGCGAATTCCTCGGGGAGGGCGTACCCCACCGTATCGGGAATGTTGAGGATCCTGGCCCCCGCTTTTATCGCTTCGCCGAACACCTGGCAAAGGAAGTCTGGATCGCTCCGGGAAGCGTCCTCGGCGGAGAACTCTACCTCGTCGCAATAGCGTTTGGCCATCCGCACAGCGGCGGCGGCGCGCTCGAGCACCTCCTGGGGGCTCATCTTTAGCTTGTATTCCATGTGCACCGGCGATGTAGCGATAAAGGTGTGGATGCGCGGGCGTGCCGCCGCCTCCAGGGCCTGCCAGCCCGCCTCGATATCGCCCTTGGTCGCCCTGCAGAGCGCTGCTACGGTACTGTGCTTGATCACCTCCGCCACGGCTTTTACCGAGGCCAGGTCGCCGGGGCTTGCTGCGGGGAAGCCGGCTTCCATAACGTCCACACCCAAACGTTCAAGCTGCCGGGCTACCTCGACTTTTTCCCCAATATTCATGCTGCAGCGGGGAGCCTGTTCCCCGTCCCGTAATGTCGTATCGAATATCTGTATCCTGCGGACCATAAAAATCTCCTTGAAACTGAACAAACCGGCGCATGGACTTCCCCTGCGCCCGGGCAAAATCGAGACTGGAACTGCCTATCTAGCTCGGTATCGCAGCTTCAATACCGGGCCGCGGCGAAATCCAGCCACCCTCCGGACCTCAGCATGGCTTTTTCGAACCCGCCCAGAGAGAGGGGCGCTTCGAGCGCCCCGGACTCCTTTGATTCGAATCTGAGAACCATCGAGTCCAGGTCCACCCTGAGCTCGGTTTCCTGACCGGAATAACGGTCGAAGAGTGTGGCGATAATGCTTTCGGGCAATTCAGCCGCCAGCATTCCGCAGTTATACATATTGCGCCTGAAAATTCTGGCAAAGCTCTCGGCGACGACTACCTGGATCCCATTGGCTTCCAGCGCCCAGGGGGCATGCTCCCTGGAGCTCCCACAGCCAAAATTAGCCCTCGAGACTATAGCGCCTTTACCCGGCAGATCCCTGGCACGGTCAAAGCCCGGAGCGACAAGGTCTTCAAAGCAAAACGGTCCCAGCGCCTTTTTTGAGTCTTCATTGAGATACTTCGCGGGGATGATTTCGTCGGTATTGATGTCGTTCTTATCGAGAAACAGGAGCTTTCCGCCCAGTTGTTTCATGCCTTTCCTCCCAGCTTGGCCGCGCAGATCTTTCCCTCCAGGGCAGTGGCGGCCGCCGTGGCGGGACTCATGAGATGGATCATTCCGCCCTTGCCCATACGACCCGAAAAGTTCCTGTTCGTGGTTGCGGCGCAGATCTCGCCTGATGCCAATACCCCATTGGACATCCCGAGGCAGGCTCCGCAGGTCGGGTTGGATACACAAAAGCCGGCTTTGACAAAGATATCGATAATCCCTTCCTCCAAAGCCTTTGTATACACCTCTGTGGTGGCCGGAGCAAGTATAGCCCGCAGGTCGGAGTGAACCTTTCTTCCTTTACGGACTTCCGGTTCCAAGACCGCCGCGGCAGCCCTGAGGTCTTCTATGCGGCCGTTGGTACAGGATCCGATGTAAACCTGATCCACCTTGACCTCTCCCAGTGTTCTGACAGGCTTTACCTTATCCGGAGAGTATCCATACGTAACCATAGGCTCGAGCCTGGAGCAGTCGATTGTGACAATACGGTCGTATTCCGCATCGTCGTCGCTGGCCCAAAGAGAGTATTCAGTCAAAGCTTCCTTTTTCGTCGAGAACAAACCCTCGCCCTCAGGCCCGATAAAAGGCCACAAATAATCCACGGTTGTGGCATCGGGCATGCAGACCCCGCTTGTGCCTCCGGCTTCTACAGCCATATTGCAAAGCGTCATCCTACCCTCCATGGACATGGAATCCACCACCGGACCTGAGTATTCCAGAACATAGTCCGTGCCTCCACCCATGCCTAGGGCGGCAGTCACGGCGAGCGCCACATCCTTGGCGTAAACACCCACAGGCAAGGCACCATTCAACTCAATCTTCAAGGTCTTAGGTTTTTTAAAGGCGCAGACACCTTTGAGAATCGCAATTTCAAGATCGGTAGTTCCCACCCCAGCGGCAAAGGCGCCGAATGCCCCGTGCGTGCAGGTATGACTGTCGCCCATGACAAGGGCGTACCCTGGTCGGACAAAACCTTTTTCCGGGAACAATGCGTGGCACACCCCGTTTCTGCCTACATCGAAAAAATCCGCTATGCCGTGGCGGCGAGCCCAGAGGCGCAAAGTCCTGCCCTGCTCGGCGGTTTTAGAATCCTTGGCCGGCGAAACATGATCTATGACCACCTTTATTTTCCCAGGATCGAAGACCGTATCCATACCCCGCTCCTGGAGATCGGAAATAGCAATGGGCGTGGTAATTTCATGGCAGAACACCCGATCCAGTTTTAGAACCCATGTATCTTCAAAAGGCATTTCCACTAAATGCGAAGCGAAGATTTTTTCCGCTAAGGTCTTACCCATTTCTTTCTCCTTGCTCACGGCTTTGCCTGAACATCCCGCTTTGGCGGAGTAATCACCCAAAATACCCGGAGGGTCTTTGCACCAACATTGACAAGCCGGTGTGGAAAATCCGAAGAAAAACTCGCCGAATCCCCCTCTTCCAGGCTAAACCGCCGAGTTCCCACATGAAGCTCGGCCCTGCCGTTCACCACCACACCCAGCTCCAAGCCTTCGTGCCCGTACTCGTCATTTCCCGTGGAAGCCCCCGGCTCGATATCGATTTGATACGCCTCGATCCCTTTTCGGGACTCATGGTCCTGTTCGATCTGGGCAAAGCGTTCATACCGTACCCCAGGCTTTGTTAAAACCTGCCTGTCTTCAGCCTTCAGCACCCTGACCGTTCTCTCTCTCCGATAATCGGAAAAAAGATATTCAAGATCGATATCCAGGGCATCGGCAATGGACAAGAGCGTATCGATGGCAGGGGAAACCTTGTTGCGCTCGATCTGGGAAACCAAGCTTTCGCTAACCCCTGCCTCCTTGGCAACCTGCCGAAGGGTAAGCGCCTTGCGTTCCCGAACCAGGCGGATTTTCTCTCCTACCCTATATTTCATCCCAATGCTCTCCAGGCTTAACAAATACTAAAGTTGCTGAAATATATATTCAGAACAGAGGGAAGTCAACCATGCTGCGGTGGCTTTGCCCTTGCCGTTTCCTGTGTATACCTGGACGTAGCCCTGTTTCATGTCCCCTCTCCTTGGGTATGGAGCCATTCAGGGTCAAGGATGACGTGGGGTGCTGCACCTGTCGGATGGCTGCCTACAATGACCCGGGCGCCATAGACATTTTTTATAATGTCAGGTGTCAAGACTGTCTTGGGACTCCCTTTGGCAGCCATTCTTCCTTTTTTAAGCAGCAGCACTTCATCCGCAGCCATGGAGGCGAGATTGAGGTCGTGCACCGAAAATGCCACAGCCTTGCCCGCCTTGGCCAGATCCAGAAGAAGCTTTAGGGTTTCCATCTGGTGCTCCAGGTCCAGGTCGGCGGTGGGCTCGTCCAGCAAAAGGATATCCGTATCCTGGATCAAGGCCCTGGCTATGACAACCCGGCGGAACTCGCCGCCCGAGAGTTCGGTCACCGGTCGTTCGGCGAGAAAGGATATCCCCATGGCGTCCAGGGCCCAGGCAGTTTTTTTAGCCGCCCTGGCAGGATTGTGGGAAAACCAGCCTTCGGCGGCAAAGAGTCCGGCCTGGACATAGTCGGCGACCGGCACAGCCCAGGCGGATTGCTCGTTCTGCAATACCCTAGTCACGAGCCTTGCCTTGGTCCGTGCAGGCAGCTTGTGTATGTCGAGGCAGTCGCGCCGGGTGCGCGCAAGAACCCTTCCCGCGGCAAGGGTCAATTCTCCCGCCAAGGCTCGGAACAATGTCGTCTTGCCGGAGCCGTTGGGACCTATCACCGCCAGTACTTTCCCCCGCTCAAGACCGAAACTAAGGTCCGAAATGACCGGAGCGAGTCCCGGATACCCCACGGAGATGGCTTCGGCTTCCAAGGTATAAGGAGTGCTCCCAGGTTTATAAATCTGATCCTGTGAAGCAATGACTGGGGATTTTTCTGTGCCAGCCGCTGATCCTGAAGCTTCGTTTTTAGCTCGACCTGTTTCGATAAAGGGCTTGTATGGGCTCATATACTCGTCCTCTGACCGGTTCTGCTCAAGAGGTGCAAAAATACCGGCGCCCCGATAAAGGCGGTGACAATTCCAACCGGCAATTCCAGGGGTGCGGCGACGGACCTGGCCAGCGCGTCGGCAGTCATGAGAAGCACAGCACCGACGGCCGCCGCAAGCGGAATGAGGCGCCGATGCAGGGGACCGACGATCAGCCTGGCAAAATGAGGTCCCAGAAGCCCGACAAACCCCACAACTCCGCCGGCGGCGACGGCTGCTGCGGCTCCAAGGCTCGCGGTTATTACCGCCAAGCGCCGCAATAGGGCCACATCCAATCCCAGGGTACCAGCAGTCTCCTCCCCGGCGGCGAGTACGTCCAAGGGTCGTGCGAGAAAAAGCGCCCCTGCCAGCGAGAGTGCGGCGGCCGGCGCGGCGGTGGCTACGTCGTTCCAGCTTTTGCCCCCGAAGCCTCCCAGCATCCAATAGAACACCGAATGCAGGTCTTTGTCGTTAAAGGTCACTATGAGGGCCACCACGGCCGATACAAAGGAACCCACCGCCGCGCCGGCCAGCAACAAGGCTGCCGTGGGCGAAATTCTCCGGGAAACCCTGGCGGCCATGTACACTAAAAACGAAGCGCCCAAGGCTCCGATAAAGGAGCTAATCTCCACCGCCCCGATAAAGCTCGCCCCCGTCGAGATCCCCGCTACAATGGCGATAACAGCGCCTAGCGACGCTCCCGCGGATACACCCATTGAATAGGGATCGGCCAAGGGATTCCGGAACAGCCCCTGCAAAACCGCTCCCGAAGCTCCGAGGGCAGCGCCCGCCACAGCCGCCAGAAGGCTGCGGGCCAGCCGCAGCTGCCAGACTATCGCCACGCTTATAGGATCAACGTTAGCCAGGCCGAAGAGTTTCGCCCCCAGCGCCTTTAGCACTTCCAAAGGAGACAGGGGGACCGAGCCCAAGCAAAGGCTTCCTAAAAATGCTAATCCCGCGGTTAAAACTAACACTGAGTAGCCCAACGCTCCCAGCCGCGGTCTTCGACGCCCTGCCCGGGCTGGTAGTTTCATTTAAAAAGCTCCGGATACAAGGCTTCGGCAACAGCCTGAACCCCTTCGGCCACCCTCGGGCCGGGGTTCGAAACGATTCCTGTCGGAACAAGAATCACCCTGCCGTTTTTCACCGCCGGCACGAGCTCCCAGCCTGGTCTCGCCTTCAGCGCCTTGAGACTGAGGCCCTCGCCATGATCGTCGGCGCCCATGATGACCTCGGGAGCGCGCTTGATAACTTCCTCGTTGCTCACCATGGGCCAGGAACCCGGAAGGTCGGAAAAAATATCCCTACCGCCGCCGGCTTCAACGATCGCATGCTGGAATGTGGCCGAGCCGCAGGTCATGAGCGGTTCATTGTAGACTTCCCAGAACACACTTGTTCTTTTATCGTTGGCTATGGCTTCCAAGCGCCGTTTAACCTCGTCGATCCGCCGGAGCATGGTTGCCGCCACATCCTCCGCTTCCTTTTTCCTGCCTGTCAGCGCGCCCAGATTGCGTATTCCCTGGGCTATATCATCGAAGGAAGCAGGATCGTAGGAATAATGCGGTATTCCATAGTCGGCCAGATTCTTTGTGAGCGCCGTATGAATAGCTCCGGAATCCACCACAAGATCCGGCCTCAGCGACAGAATCTTCTCCAGCGACATGGAGTCTGCTGAGAATCCGCCGATTTTTTCCACCTTCAATGCCTCGGGAGGATATAGGCAGTACGTAGTCACTCCCACAACCTTAGCCCCAATGGCGAAGAGCACTTCCGTCGGTCCCGGAGCCAGGGAGATAACCCTCGTGGCAGGCTTAGAAAGCCGCACAGCCCTTTCCAGGGAATCCACAGCCGACACCGGGCCCTGGGCAAAAGCAGTAGCAAGCAAGCACACAAACACAAACACTATTGAAAGCGTCTTTCTCATAATTTTTCTCCTACTCCGGCCGCCTCAAAGGTGGCCATCGAATTGAGGGCAGCACAGGCAGCATTGCAGATTCCCAAGGCCAACGCGGCGCCTGTTCCTTCGCCCAGCCTCATCCCTAAATTTAAGAGAGGCTTCAGGCCCAGTGCCGAAAGCATAGTTGCATGGCCTTTGTCCGCCGATAAATGCCCGGCTATCATGTAATCCCTGCAGGAAGGCGCTAGCGCAGCCGCCAGAAGCGCCGCCGCGCCAGTGATATACCCATCGATAACCACAGGAACCCTATGCGCGGCGGCGCCAAGGAGCACCCCCGCCATTGCCCCGATTTCGAACCCGCCCACGGCGCTTAAAACAGCCACAGGATCCCTGGCCAAAGGCCTGTGAAGGGCCAGCACCCTTTCCACCACGGCGATCTTATGTTCCAAGGCCGCGTCGTCTAGTCCAGTCCCCCGTCCTACAAGCTCCCTAGGAGGCTTCCCGGTAAAGACCGAAGCCAAGGCCGCAGCCGCTGTCGTATTGCCGATGCCCATGTCGCCTATGGCAGCAATCGCAAAGGGAGCAGAGGATAATTCTTCTTCGAAAATCTCAATGCCGGAAGCAATGGAACGCAGGGCTTCCACCCTCGTCATGGCTGGAAGCTGGGCCATGTTCCTGGTTCCGTAGGCGATTTTACGACGATGAATCGCCAATCCTTGTGGAAGTTCCGATGCAACACCTAGGTCGGCTATCACCACCCGGGCGCCTACCGACTCAGCGATGGCGTTGATCGCCGCTCCGCCTGAGGCAAAGTTGCGGACCATCTGGGCTGTAACCTCAGCCGGATATGCGCTCACCCCTTCGGCACAGACCCCATGATCCGCGGCCATGACAAAGACCGCGCCTGGCGCTGCGCTGGGATTCACCCTTCCCTGCATGCCCGCGATGTTGATCGACAGCTCTTCCAGAACCCCAAGACTTCCCTCGGGTTTCGTCAGACCTGCCTGGCGCTCGGCTGCGGCCGCCTGGGCAGCCTTATCCGGCGCGGCGATGCGTTCGATCGTCTTTTTGATTGTGTCCATGAATTTCCTATCCCTGTTCCTGAACAAAAACCGGCTCCCCGCCGCGAAAAACCCGAACCACGCCCAGGACAACTATGTCAAAAGCGCAGACAGAATTCCGCTGACGGAACAATGCGGTTTAGTACCGGAACGAGGACACTGGAACTGTGCGGGAACCTATGGAGGTACGAACCTTCATTATTCAGCACCCAGTGAATAATAGCGATATCCGCGTCTACGACGCAGCTGCGCGGTCGGTCTCCTGACTCGGAAGCATCCTGTTCGAGGTCCAGGGCCTTCCCGCTAGCGCAGTGGCATTGGACTAAGTTAAACGCTTCCTTACAGTGCCTGGGGGCGTGCCGGCATTTCACCGACTTCCCGATTAAGCCTTTCGGCGCCGCAACAGCTTCATAATATGTGGAGCCTTTCTCCTTGTCAACGGAAACCTCTCCCTAATTGAACTTTCAGAGGGCTCGGCACAAAGCAGTCTCTCGATTGACC
>JAEZSM010000146.1 GCA_023421875.1 Spirochaetota bacterium
GAAATTTCCAGTATCTTTTTCCTCAAACCCTCAGGGTCGAAGGCCCAGGGTTCCAGGGAGCCGTACATCGAGGTCTGTACCACGTCGTAGTGGCCGGTGAGCAGGACGCAGCCCAAGCCGGTCCCCCGCACAAGGGCAAAGAGATTAGATCTGCCCTTGGGGTCGTTTTCGATCTTTTGAACGACAATGTCGTCGGGATTGGACTTGAAGTAGGAAATTTCCGATAAAATCGATGCGAGAAAAGCGGGGAAAGCTTTTTCGCCCTCCGAATCGGTACGGCTAGCGACTTTGACAAGACGAATAGTCAGGGATTCGATATCTTGGAAATCGACCATTTTTTCCACGACGAGGATGATACAACAACGTTGCTCGCTCTGGTAAGGGCTTTAGGTCTTTTCGAGCAGCAAAGCGATGGTTTTGAGATTCCTTGGATTGTCGGCGTTGGAGCCCTCGGGGGTATAGGAATAATCCAGCAGGTCGCCGTAGGCCTGGGCTGCCTTGTAGCGAACGATTTTCAGCGTGGAGTTGAGCGTTCCGTTCTTTTCGCTGAAAGCCTCGGGAAGGATCTGAAAGGTGGCCGGTGTCCAGGCGTTCTGCAGATGCTTCGCGCCTGGATTGGCCCTGAAGGCGAAGAACTCCCTGATCAATGCCTGCAAAATATCCCGGGCTTCGTTCAAGCCCTTGCCGACGGCGAATGTCTTTAGCTTGTCTACGTCCAGCGCCACTAGAGCGCAGGAAAATTTTTTATGGTCGCACCAGACCATGATCTGCTCGATTAGCTCGGTTGAGCTTAGAATTGTTTCTTCGATTGCTTCGGGACTGTATTTTTCCCCCGTGTCGGAGATAAGAAGGGAGCGGATCCTGCCCTGGACGCTTAAAAAGCCGTCTTCGTCCAGAAAGCCCAGGTCGCCGGTGCGCAACCAGCCTCCGGAGAGTACCCGGTTCGTGTCGTCGGGATTCTTGTAGTAGCCCAGCATGACCGAGTCGCCGGATACAGCTATTTCTCCCGGCCGCCCTGGCGGAAGGCTGTTCCCTTCTTCGTCGAGAATAGCGACCCTCACCGAGGGCATCGGCCTACCGACGGTGCCGAACTTTGCGCATCCCAGG
Organism: Spirochaetota bacterium; assembly: GCA_023421875.1. GTDB lineage: Bacteria > Spirochaetota > Spirochaetia > Treponematales > Rectinemataceae > UBA2256. The sequence goes on from JAEZSM010000146.1 coordinate 1,108, forward strand.
ACGTTGGCCGACACTATGGGCGATGCCTCGGTCAGCCCGTAGCCCGCCAGAAATGGAATGCCCAGGGCGGTGAAAAAGAGCTCCTGCGGGGCTCCGCTCCTGGCGCCCCCCGAAACGCAGAACTTTATTCTGCTGCCAAAAGCCTTTTTGCGGATTGAAGGAAAGACAAAGAGCCGGGCGACCAGGGAAGCCGCCCTCGCCGCGAGCCTCGCGGCGAGGGCGGGGCGGCTGTAGCCGTCGCCTAAGCGCTCGGTTTCTGCCTTGATCCCCGCTTCGAAAAGCCTGCTGATCAGCGGTCCCCTGGCCCGGACTCCGGCGATGATCCGTTTTTGAATATTGGCGCTCAAGGCCGGCACCGTAAGCATGAAATCCGGCTGACATTCCTGGATATTGCCGGCGATATTCCGTATTCCCGCCATTGTCCCTCCCCGGGAGTCCAGGAAATACAGGGCCACCCCGCACCAGAGGGCGGTGAATATGGCTACGGTGTGGATAAAGGCGTGATCCGCCGGTAGAACGATGAGGGTTTTATATCGTGGAGTGTGAAACTGCACGAAGGCGTCGTGGCTGTTTGTCCTAATGTTGCGGTGACTCAGCATCACCGCCTTGGGATTGTCCGAGGTGCCCGAGGTGTAGCAGATAAAGGCCAGACTGTCGGCCCGCATTGCAGTGGCAATGGAATCCAGTCGAATTGCGGACTCTGGGCTGTCCCGCAGCTCCGCTTCCCCTGCTTCCGCCGCTTGACTGAAAAAAAACAGGTTTTCGCTGCCGAAGCCCGCAGCTTCCATTTTTTCGCCCAATCGCTCTCGGCTTTGGCCGGAGTCAAGGCAGACCAGGATAGGCGCCTGGGAATCGCTGATACTTGGAGGTGCTTTGTCAGCACCGAAAGCTCGCGGGCTGTCTTTGGTCAGCCCCACATGGGCCTTCGCGGCGGCCGACCCTGCCAAGGCTGCCAATGCCCTATCGAAGAGATTGGAGCTTACAAGAAGGATTGCCGATTCCGAATGCACAAGCCTGTAGAGCAATTCTTGGCAGGTGAGCTTGGCCGAGAGGGGAACCGAAACAAGGCCGGCGGTTAGAAGGCCGAATTCGCCCTGGACCCATTCGGGGCTTCCTTCGCCGAGAATCGCTCCCTTCTGACCGGGCGAAAAGCCCCTGTGGAGAAGCCAGGCGGCAAAAGCCCTGGCCCTGTCCCTGGTCTGGCTGAAGCTGTCGGCCTTCCAGCCCGAATCTGTCTTGCCGAGTACGTAGGGGCCGGAGGGCCAGGTCGAGGCTGCGTCGTTTATCAGGGCGACAAGGCTTTCTTCCATAGCGGAGCCTCAGCGCCGACGAAAATGCTGGAGCTGCGGATTCATGAGAGCTTGAACAGCTCCCTCAAGGTCGCGAGATTCCGCGGATTCTGGGTTTGGGATCCTTCCTTGGTGTAGGAATACTCCAGGCTGTCCTTGTACAGCTCCGAAACCTTGTAGCGCACGATCTTCATGGTCGAGTTGACGGTCCCGTCCTTCTCGCTGAAGGGAGTGCCCAGGATCTGGAAGGTGCCGGGCACCCAGGCACTCTGGACCTTCTTGGCCTTAGGGTCCTTCTTGAAGGCGTAGAATTCTTCCTGGAGCGCGCTGCAGAGGCTTTCTGCGCTGTTAATTCCCTTTTTGGCGATAAAGCGCTGAACCTTGTTCGCATCCAGACTCACCAGGGCGCAGGAGTATTTTTTGTGGTCGCACCAGACCATGATCTGGTCTATCAGGTCCGTGGAGGTCGTGATCGCTTCCTCGATCTCCTCGGGGCTGTACTTTTCCCCGTCCTCGGCGATGAGGAGGGCTTTTTCCCTTCCGACCACATAGAGGAAGCCGTCTTCGTCTATGTAGCCCCTGTCGCCGGAGTACAGCCTTCCGTCCTTGATTGTCTGGGCAGTGGCTTCGGGGTTTTTGTAATAGCCCTTCATGACGTTTTCGCCCGTGATGGTGATCTCGCCGGTTACCCCCTGGGGCGCCTCGCTGCCGTCGGCAAGCATGATCGTGCATTTGAGGGAAGGGAAGAGCACGCCCGAGGAACCGAACTTGTGCTTAGCCGGAACGTTGGCCGATATGACAGGGGCAGCTTCGGTGAGTCCGTAGCCCTGATAGATCGGGCAGCCTAAGGCCGCGAAGAATTCCTGCTGCTTGAGGTCGAGCAGTGCCCCTCCGCCTACGCAGAACAGGATGGAATCGCCGAATACTTTCTTTTTAATTGTGTTGAAGAGAATACCCTTGGCGAGGAAGTAGGGGAAAAATGCCCCTGCCCGGACGCCGAAGGAAGGCTTTTGAAAACCGTTGCCGTTCCAGCGTATGCCCGCCTGGATGCCGCTTTTGAATATCTTTTCGATCAGGCCGCCCTTTTCTTCCATGGTGGCGATGATTTTTTTCATAAAGTTGCCGGATAAGGCGGGGACGGTGAGGAGGAATGTGGGATTGGCTTCCTTGAGATTGATGGGAATGTTGCGCAGGGTGGCCATCCCTCCGCCCCTGGAATCCACGAAATACAGGGCTATGGCCCTCACCAGGGCTGTATAGATGCCCACCGTGTGGGCAAAGGAGTGGTCCACCGGCAGCACCAGGAGTGTCTTGTAGTGGGGAGGCAGCTGGAACAAGTCGATGGCGTCGTGGCAGTTCACCCAGTAGTTCAGGTGGCTGAGCATGATGCCCTTGGGGTTTCCCGTCGTTCCCGAGGTGTAGGAGATGGTGACGACATCGTCCTCTGTGGTTTCTTCGGCAATGGCATCCAGCGCGGCACTCATTCCTGAGACGCTGTCAGCGAGCGAGGCCCTTCCTTCGTTTTCGGCCTGGGCAAAGCCTTGGAGCCTCTCGGCGGAGATACCCTTTTTTTCTATTGCCGCTTTAGCCCAGTCCAGGTCCTCGTCCAGGTAAATGATGCGCAAACTCTTGTCGTCCACGTCCTGGAGGGCTGTCAGAACCTTTTCCAGCTGATTGTGGGTGGTCAGGATGCCCTTGGCGTCCGAGTGGTTGAGCCTGAAGGGAATTTCTTCGGCTAGGAGCTTTATAGACAGAGGCACCGAAATGAGGCC
>JAEZSM010000217.1 GCA_023421875.1 Spirochaetota bacterium
ATGTTTGGTACGCCCACGGCATTTTCTTCAACGATCAGGAGCTGGATCTGCTGGCCAGTACAGGGACGGGCGTTTCTCACTGCCCTTCGTCCAACATGAGGCTCGGCTCGGGCATCTGCCGGGTAAGAGAAATGCTGGATCGGGGCGTTAAGCTTAGCCTGGCGGTGGACGGTTCGGCATCCAACGACTCCTCCGACATGCTGGGCGAAGCGCGGCAGGCCCTGCTTTTGCAGCGTATCCGCTACGGCGCGGCGGGCATCTCAGCCCGTGAAGTCCTGGGCATCGCAACCCAGGGCGGGGCTTCCATGCTCGGATTCGAGGAAGCCGGATGGATAGCGCCGGGAGCACTGGCCGACCTGGCCCTCTTCGATGTGATGAAACTCGAGTACGCCGGAGCTCAGTCCGACCCGGTGGCGGCTCTCATCTTCGCGGGCTGCGACCATAGGGTCGATCATCTTATAGTCAACGGAGCGCTGGTAGTGCGCTCGGGCCGACTCGCGTCGACCGACGAGGAAGAGATCAGGGTCAATGCGGAAAAGGCCGCCCAGAGGCTCTACGCCAAGGCGGGGATACTCTAGGGGGCGTTTCGCTGCCGTCGAGGAGCGGGCTTACTGTCAAAATCAAGGAAGGTACCATGGTAGAAGCGTATTTTAGACCCGAGACATTGGAAGAAGCCCTAGCGCTTCTCGGGCGTGAAAAAGACGCCCGGCTCCTGGCAGGGGGAAGCTATCTTTTGAGTCCCCAGTTCAGAACTACGGTAATGTCGGCGATCGCCATATCTAGCCTTCTGCCCCACAGCATCGAGCGCACTGCCGGCAAGGTTATTATTGGCGCTGGGCTTTGCTTTCAGGATCTGGCGGACTCCGGCCTTGTACCGGAAGCCTTAAAGCGGGCCGCCCTGGGCATGGCCAACCGGAACGTGAGAAACCGAGCCACCGTGGGAGGTAATATCGGCGCCGATCGTTCCTGCTCCAGCCTTTTGCCTTTTTTTTATGCCGCCGATGCGGTCTATCACGTGGCAAGGGTCGGCGCGGTTCGGTCCGGGACTGACCCCGTTCCGGCGGAGCGTTGGAGAGACAAGCCCTCAGGCATTATCACGGCGGTGGAATTCGCCCTGCCGCAAGGGCGGGGCTTCGCCTACGGCAAGTACTCGCGAACATCCTGCGACCTGGCCCTCATCGGCTGCACGGTCAGGGCTGACCTGCAAGCCGGCAGGTTGGACAATCTGCGGATAGCCCTGGGAGGGCTTGCTCCCCATGTGCAGCGATTTCCAGGGTTGGAAGCCTCGCTGGAGGGCAAAACAGTCCCGCCCAGGGCTGAACTCGAAGAGATGGCCATGGCTTTCTTCGCGCCCATCGACGATCTGCGGGGCAGCGCTGCATTCAAGCGGCGCCGCGCCGCTGTGCTCATCGCCGACCTGATCGGCGCCCTCAAGGAGCAGCGCCCATGACAGTAACATTCACACTCAATGACAAACCCCAGGCCTTAGAATGCCCTCCCGGCGAGAGTCTCAAGGCTGCCCTCGGCCGCGCAGGCCTGATTTCACTGCGACAGGGCTGCGACGGCGAGGGTTCCTGCGGGCTCTGCGCTGTCCTGTTGGACGGCCGCCTGGTCAATTCCTGCATGATCCTGGCCGTCGAAGCCCAGGGAAGAAAAATAGTCAGTATCGAATACTACAACAAGGATCCGGTTTTAAGGACCATACAGCGAGCCCTGATCGACGCCGCCTGTGTACAGTGCGGCTACTGCACGCCTGCGGTGGCGCTGGCTGTTCGGGAGCTCTTGGAACGCTCGGCCGAGCCCACGAAGGCCCAGATTGCCGACGCCCTCTCGGGCACCCTCTGCCGCTGCACGGGTTACAAGCAGTTCTTCGAAGCAGTCCACCTGGCCGCGGCCAGGCTCGCCGATCCCGGCTACAAGGCGCCGCCCAGTGAGGAATTCAGGCCCGATCTGCGCCATGTGGGCAAGGACAGGGAAAAAGTGGACGCCGAGATGCTCGTCCGGGGCGAGCGCGCCTTCGTGGAAGACAGGCTGACAAAGGATACATGCTGGCTCAAGGTCCTGGGCAGCCCCATTGCCCACGGCTGGATCAAGTCCATCGACACAACGGAAGCCGAGGCTATGCCCGGCGTGGTAGCCGTCGTCAGTCACATAAACACCCCGCGGACGCTCTACACAAGCGCCGGCCAAGGCTTCCCCGAACCCTCGCCCTACGATCAGCCCATGTTCCCCCGCAAGCTGCGGCATGTCGGGGACAGGGTGGCAGCTGTGCTGGCCGAAAGCCCAACAGTAGCCGAAGAAGCGCTCAAAAAAATCAGGGTTGAATACGAGACCCTGGAGCCAGTGCTTTCCATCGCCCAGGCAAGGGCCGAGGGCGCCCCGGTGCTGCACTCCGGCGATATTTCCTATGCCTCCGGCGAGAAGCCCGAAGGCATTTCGGTGAAAGGCGACAGCAGGGACGACGGGATCCTCTACCAGTTCAGCCTTCATGCAGACCCCCACCGCAACCTTGCGGCCTCGGCATCTGGAGGCATTGGCGACATTGAAAAAGGTCTCGCCGAGGCCGACCTGGTCCTGGAGCGAAGCTACAAGGCCAACAGGGTTCAGTGCACGCCCATGGAGCCCCACGTCGTGCTGGCCAAGGTAGAATCGGGACGCCTGGTTCTTCACGCCTCTACCCAGGTGCCCTGGCACGTGCGGCGCATTGTCGCCCGGGCGGTGGGCATTTCTGAAAACAAGATCAGGGTTATCAAGGAGCGGGTGGGCGGCGGCTTCGGGGCCAAGCAGGACCTGGTCGTAGAGGATCTAGCGGGCTATCTGGCCTGGACCACTCGCAGGGCGGTCTATTACCGCCTTTCCAGGGAAGAGGAGTTCATCGCCAGCCGCACCAGGCATTCCATGGAGATCAAGGTGACCCTGGGCGCAAAAAAGGACGGCAGGCTCACAGCCATAAAGATGGACCTGGATGCCGACACTGGCCCCTACGGTCAGCACTGCCTCACCGTGCCGATGAACGCCATTTCCAAGAGCCTGCCCCTTCTGGTCTGCGAAAACGCTGGCTTCCAGGTACGTTCCTGGTACACTAATCTCTCCCCTGCGGGGGCCTACCAGGGTTATGGGGCTCCCCAGGGCTCCTTCGCACTCCAGACAGCCCTGGCCGAATTGGCCGCCGAGTTAGGCATGAACCAGTTGGAGCTCATCGAAAAAAACCGGGTGGATTCGGGCACGACTATAGAAATTCTTAAAAGTCTGGGCGAAGGAAGAGAAGGAGCCCCCGTCACCCTGGGGCGCTGCGGCCTTAAGGAAATGATAGCCCGGGGCAGGAAAAACTTTGGCTGGGATTCTCCCAAACCCGATGCACCTGAATCGGACTGGCAGATAGGGCGTGGAGCGGTGATTATCCAGCAGGGCTCGGGCCTCCCAGGCCTGGACGCCGCCAACGCCGAGCTGCGCCTTCTCTCCGACGGGACCCTTCTTATGCTCTCCGGCGGCGCCGACCTGGGTACGGGCCTGGACACGGTGACAGCCAAGACCGCGGCCGAAACCCTGGGCCTGGACCTGGCCGACGTGAGCGTCGTATCCGGCGACACCGACATCACTCCCTTCGATAAGGGCGCCTACGCATCATCGGGAACTTTTTTCTCCGGCGGAGCCGCCCTGCGGGCAGCCGAAGACCTACGGCGCAAGATTTTCGAAGCCGCCGCTTTAATGCTGGACGAGAAGCCGGAAGATCTGAGGATCGAATACAAGGGCATGGTCGTGGGTAAGAAAGGCAGGATTAGCCTGGCGGAGATTGGGCAAAAATCGGTGCAGGGCGAGGGGCATTCGGAGCTCACGGGCTTTGGGGGCTTTAAAACCGAGCATGCAGCCTTCCCCTACGGCGCTCACTTTGTTCAGGTGGCGGTTAACAAACGCACAGGCGAAGTGAAGGTTCAGCGCTACCACGCCTACCAGGACTGCGGCACTCCCATCAATCCTGCCCTGGCCAAGGGCCAGATCTACGGCGCCGTGCTCAAGTCCATCGGTCATTCCCTCTACGAGGAAATGCTCTACGATAAGGAAGGCAACTGCCTCAATCCCCGTTTCCTGGACTACAAGATTCCCATGGCCACAGAGATGCCCGAGGATCTCTATGTCGAGCTCATGCCCGTGGAGGATGAGGTGGGGCCTTTTGGCGCCAAGAGTGTCTCCGAAATTTCCATGAACGGGGCAGCTCCGGCCATAGCTATAGCCATTCACGACGCCCTGGGCGTGTGGATGCGGGAATGGCCTTTTACGCCAGAGCGGCTATTGCGGTCATTGGGCCGTTTTTAAAGAAGCATCCGGCTCGTAAACCGATGCCTTGCTTCTGCGAGGGGCCTTGCACCACCGTTTTTCCTTGACCTGGTGGAAAGCATCGGGTAAAGTTCCTTTTTACGGGAAAATCCGGTATTCCAGGCCATTACCTGGAGTGCCGGATGAAAAAACAAGGAGGCAACTGTGAAAAAACGTGTATTCGCCATCATGCTGGCCCTCGCGCTGCTGCTGCCCGGCGCAGTCTTTGGCCAGACCGTTCTCAAACTCGCCCACCTGAATGCCCAGCAGCCCTTCGACGTAGCCTCGGCGGCCATGGCCGCGGTGTTCAAGAGCGAAGTGGACGCTAATTCCAACGGCCAGATCAAGGTAGAGATCTATCCCAACGGCGTCCTGGGCAAGGAAGCCGAGACCATGGTCCAGGTCAAGAGCGGCGTAGTCCAATCCTACATCTCCTCCTCGGGCGGCATGGCCCAGTTCTACCCCCTCATCGATGTCACTAACATGCCCTTCGCCTTTTCCAGCTATAACGTAGGATACAAGGTCTACGACGGAAAGTTCGGCCAGGAACTCGCGGCGGACATCGAAAAGAAAGCAGGGTTCAAGGTCCTGGGATTCGGCGAGTCCGGTGGCTTCTTCGCCATAACCAACTCCGAGCGCCCCATTAAATCCCCGGCTGACATGAAGGGCATCAAGCTCCGCACGATGGCCCTTCCCCTCCACCAGGCCATTGTCAAAGCCCTGGGCGCCTCACCCACCACCGTTGCCTGGGCAGAGGTTTACACCAGCCTCCAGACTGGCGTCGTGGACGGCCAGATGAATCCCATCTCCATCATCGCCATGGCAAAATTCCAGGAAGTCCAGAAATACATCACCCTTACCAACCATCTCTACGCGCCTTACGTGTGGGTAGTGAATCCCAAATTCTACTCCGGACTTTCGGAGGACCTCAAAAAAGTGGTCGACGACGCAGCCAGGACCGCCATTCTCGCAGGCCGCGGTCTTTCGCGAATCATCGACGCTTCCGACAAGGGACTTCCCATTCTGGCGGAAAAGATGCAGGTCTATGTTCCCACCAGGGCTGAGATGGTCCAGTTCCGCGATGCCGCTATCCCCGCAGCCAGGGAGTTCATGAGCGCACAATACAAGAAAGAGGGCGAAGCCTGGGTGGATAAATTCTTCGCCGCCATCACCGAGGCCGAAAAAGAACTAGGGTATTGATCGTTATCTCGAATCCCGGAGGACCTTAAAGGAACCTGCGGATTCGCATCGCTACATCGATACTCCGAGGGGAGCGGGCGACGAATTCCCGCCTCCCGCGCCCCTCGCCTTCTATGATCCCCAGGAGTCCGCATGACAGCAAGCAAAAAAACCTTCCCCGCCGAAAAGATCTCCAGAGACATTGACCGGATAGTGGGCATCATCTGCGCCCTGTTCATAGGGGTCATGACGTTCATCGTCTTTTTAGGGGTGATTTTTCGCTATGTTTTCGCCTCGCCCTTGAACTGGGTGGAGGAAGTGTCCCGATACCTCATGATATGGGGCGCCTCGCTGGCGATCAGCCTGGGAGTGAGCGCCGGCGAGCACGTGGGGCTGACCGTCATACTCGATTCCATAAAAAAGGTCTCTGCCAGAAAGGCTATGACTATAGTTATCAACAGCTTTGTTTTCGCCCTTCTTCTGTTCATGTTCGCTATCTCCATACCGGCCACCATAGAGTCGAGAATGCAGATTACCCAAGCCTTGGGCATTTCCATGGTCCTTCCCAAACTGGCGGTACCTGTCGCTATGGGTTTTTCAGCATTGCAAGTAATCTTGGTCTCTTTGAGAATTCTCTCAAGCCCCGACGGAAGACTCGGCGAGGGCGTCGGCTACCTGGATATCTAGGGGGCAGCCATGTTTATTTCAATCGTCATCGTTTTCTTTGCCCTCCTTGTCATCGGCGTGCCCATAGGCTTCACCTTGGGGATAGCAGGCGTAGTGGGTCTTCTTCTCATGGGTTCCGGCGTTGGCCTACTTTCCATGGCGCCGCTCCAGTATTTTTCCGGTCTCGATATGTTTACCCTCATGGCTATGCCCTTCTTCATCCTGGCAGGCGAACTGATGAATCGAGCGGGAATAACCAAGCGTTTGGTCAATTTCGCGAATATCCTGGTAGGACACTGGCGGGGCGGACTGGCCCACGCCAACATCATCGCCTCCGTCTTTTTCGCTGGCATGACGGGCGCCGCCGTCTCGGATACCGCCGCGATAGGAACGATGCTCATTCCCGCCATGGTGGACGACGGCTACGACGTGGATTTCTCCGCCGCGGTTACAGCGGCTTCCTCCATAATAGGACCGACCATTCCGCCATCGAACATGATGGTCATCTACGGTTCTTTGATGAATGTTTCCATCGCCGGGCTCTTCGCCGCGGGCTTCATGCCGGGCTTGGTCCTGGCGGTTCTCCTCATGCTTATGTCGGCCTTCCTGGCCTACAAACGGGGCTATCCCAAGGGGCCTAAAAGAAGTTTCAAGGAAAAACTCATCGGGACCAAGGCCGCGATCATCCCCTTGCTCATGCCGATAATTATTCTGGGAGGCATTCTCTCCGGCCTGTTCACCCCCACCGAAGCAGCTGCGGTGGCGGTCTTCTACGCCCTGGTGATCGGCTTTTTCGTTCTAAAATCCATAAAGCCCAGGGATCTGTACCCGATGCTCCTCAAAACAGCCAAGATCACCGGGTCTGTATTCCTCATAATCGGCATGGCGTCCATTCTCTCCTGGGTGTTGGCCATCAACCAGGTACCCCAGGCCATAGCAGAATTTTTGCTCAAGACCACCGGGGAACCCAAGCTCATACTCCTTCTCATCCTCATACTCATGCTCATAGTGGGCATGTTTATGGATATCGCCGCGGCCCTCATTATTCTGGGGCCGATACTCCATCCCATTGCCGTCGGAATCGGCATCGCGCCGATCCATTTCGGCATTATTATGGTGCTCTCCCTCAATATCGCCCTGATGACGCCCCCGGTGGGAGCATGTCTCTTCGTGGCCTGCTCTATTTCCAAGATAAGCCTGGCCCGTCTTTCCAAGGCGATTTTCCCTTTCATCATCATGGAAGCACTGGCGCTTTTTATTGTCGCCTATATCCCGGAAATTTCCCTCTTTTTACCGAAGCTGTTGGGCTTCGCTTGATGAGGCTTAAACGACGAAATGGATAGTAAAGGAGCATAGTATGGTTGCAAAGAAAATTATGGATGCTATCGAATCTCTGTCAGGTAAAAAGATCGATATGGCGGGCAAGGATTTCTTCCTTACCTGGGAAAAAACCCAAGACGAGATCGATGCTACCTTCCTGGTGGCCGACATTCTGCAGGCCATGCGGAAGAACAATATCAGCCCGAGGATATGGGATTCGGGCATCGCGGTATCCAATTTCAGGGACAACTCCACCCGCACCCGCTTTTCCTTCGCCTCGGCCTGCGATCTTTTAGGCCTTTACGTCCAGGACCTGGACGAGGGCAAGAGCCAGCTAGCCCATGGCGAGACGGTGCGGGAAACAGCAACCATGATCAGCTTCCTCACCGAGGCTATTGGCATTCGGGACGATATCTACCTGGGCGAGGGAGACCGCTATCAGCGCGAAATTGCCAAGGCCCTGGACGAGGGCGTGGCTTCCGGGGTGCTGCCAGCCAGACCTACCATCGTCAATCTCCAGTCCGATATCGATCATCCCACCCAGTCCATGGCCGATTTTCTCCATCTTTCCCACTACTATGGGGGCCTGGACAAGCTCAAGGGCAAGAAAATAGCCGTTACCTGGGCTTACTCGCCCTCCTATGGCAAGCCGCTCTCGGTGCCCCAGGGCGTTATCGGCCTGGCCAGCCGCTTTGGGATGGACGTAGCCCTCGCAAAACCCGAGGGTTATGATTTGCTCCCCGATGTGATCGAAACATCGAAACGCCAGGCCGTCCAGTCGGGGGGATCCTTCAGCGTAAGCCATTCCATGGACGATGCCTTCAAGGACGCCGATATTGTCTACCCCAAGAGCTGGGCTCCCTACGATGTCATGCTCCAG
>JAEZSM010000016.1 GCA_023421875.1 Spirochaetota bacterium
GATACGTCCCCGGATCGGATAGTCGCTGTAGGCAGCTTGGGGTTAGGCTTGTCGATTGCCCCAAGCTGTTCGGACTTGCGGGCGCAGGAGCCAGAAAAAAGCACGATGAGCACGAGGATGAGCGAAAACCTGAGCCTCGCGGTCGTTTTGGGAAAATGAAAAAGCATTGGGCACGCTCCTTAGATAGTTAATAGTAAGCATACACCCGGCCGGCGGCATAAAAAAGGCTGCCTTCGAGGGCAGCCTTTTTTTTACGGAATCTGGCTTTCAGCCGAGTCCTAGAATGTTCGATTCAGTACTGAAGATTGTATCAGTAGCCGCCCTTGGAATCGTGGGATTTTCTCGTTTTCTTCATAAGCTTGCGGGCAAGGGCTTTCTGCTTGCGGTTCTTGATAGTGGAGGGCTTTTCGAAATACTCCCGTTTTTTCCATTCACGAATAATGCCCTCTTTCTCGACCATGCGTTTAAAGCGCTTGATGGCTTTCTCGAGGGGCTCGCCGTCTTCGACCAGTATTTGCCGGATAGTAATCACCTCCCTTCTTTGTTGGCAGACTAGAATTCACCGGAAAGCCATGTTTTGTCAAGTATCGGACGGGAAAGCCAATACTCCGGGTTTACCGATTGTAGACCTACACGCAGTTCCCAATGGAGATGGGGGCCGGTGGAAAGGCCGGTGGAGCCGACTTTACCCACTAGTTCGCCTGAGTCCAGCAGATCACCCTCGGCGACGCTTATGGCCGAGAGGTGCATGTAGATCGAAAAGAGGCCGGGCAGGTGCTCCACGACGACCGTTTTTCCAGTTACGATGCGGTCGCCGGCGAATACAACCCTGCCGGGAGCGCAAGCAAAGACCAGGGTTCCCGTGGCCGCCCCCAAGTCGATACCGCCATGGAGGCTCGTGTCGATACTCCCGTTGGCATAGAGGTAGCGCCGCTGGTCGGCAAAGCCGGAGGTTACTCTCCACGAGTCGCTCAAGGGCTTGACCATGACATCGAGGGCGAAAAGGGCTGTCGGGTCCTTTGCCTTGAATACTTGTGCAAAAACCTCGGTCTGGGACGTCTTTACCGGGTCGGGGGCGCTGCGTATAGCAGTGTTCGCGCTGTCCAGGGGGATATCCTCCCTGGCAAAGTCTTTCGGTTCGATTACGATGCTCCGCTCTAGTTTTTTGAGGAGGGTGGTTTGGGAGCCTTGGGCTTGTCTAACCTGGGCGGCCAGCTGCAGGCGGGCGGCGCCGGCCTTCGCGCCTGTCGGGACGGCCAAAATAAAGCCGTAGAGGTAGCCGGGGGCCCCGGCGGGCAAGAAGAAGGCCGGCGCCGCAGCCAGCCTCCGCCCCTCCTGGCTCTTCAGGCTGAGTTCGGCCTCGGTAAGCACTTCTTCGCTTTTAAGCCAGCAGACCAGAGGATCCCCCGGCGCAATGCGTTCAGGCGCATAGAGAACCTGGGCATCGGCGAAGACCGTAAGAACTGCTAGCGCTAAAAACAGAAAATACGCGCGGCCTCCGCGCCCGATCTTTTGACCCCAGACTGATGGTTTTTTCAGGATAAAGCTCCTCCCTTTTTAAGCCGGCAATGACCTTTCACAAGCCAGTCATATATCTTATACTGCAAACAATTGCTATTCCCGTCCAGGAGCGTCTCATGCTTTTTTCGATCGGTAACCTGATCACCCTTGTCATAGTTTTGCTTTTTTTCCTTGTCTACCATAAACTTACTGCAAACAACAGATCGCTCGAAAAAGTCAAGCGCCTGGCGGACAAGCTCGAAGTGCAGCTCAATGACTATGTCGGCGAAAGAGCGGAGGAACTCAAGCACTACGGCATCGATTTGGACGTTCAGCAGAAGGCGGCCAAGATCGCCCTTGAAAAGCTGCAGACAGCCCAGGCGGCTGTGGCCGAGAAGGCCGACGCCGTCGGCGTTATCGCAGAGCGTTTCAAGCAGTATGACGAGGTATTGGCTAAGCTCATGGATATGACAGCCCGGGTGGACGAAAACTTACAGCGCGTGCACGAGGAAGAGGTTTTCGCCGAGGGTGTAAACCGCAAGCTGGATCTGGCCAAGAAAAGCCTTGCCGCCATCGAGCGGGAAATGCCCCTACTGCGCGAAGGTTTTGCCCAGGACGCCCAAAAGACTGTCGAGAATTTCCGGGACTCCATTCTCGCCGAACTCCAGTCTGCCCTGACATCCGTTGAAACCGAGCTCAACAGCGTCCGGGACGAAGCCCTGGCTGCATTCGAAAAAGCCCAGTCCGCCCGCGCCCTGGTGGACGAAGAATTCGAAAAAGCCCTGGCTAGGGCTAAGGACAGGGCGACTTCGGTCGAGGACGAAGCCTTTGCCACTCTTCGGGTTGCCATAGAAGCAAAAGCCAAGGAAAACTCCGAATCGGTAGAAGCCAAAGGTCTCGCCCTCAGCCAGGCTATCGACCGCCGCATCGCGGAACTCGAAGCCGAAGCCGAGCGCCGTTTGGCCCAGGTAGCTCAGGAGACCAGCAGCCAGGTGAGCACACTCAAAACTCTCATTGGTGAGTTTAAAGAGAACTGGAAACACGAAGCCGAAGGCATGATGAGCGATATAAGCGCCAAACTCTCCGAAGCCGAGGAAATTTTTGCCCAAAAAGCCAAAGATGTAGCCGGACAGCTCGAAGGAGCCCAGGCCCAGGCTCGAAAAACCCAATCCGACCTGGAAATGCGCGGCACAGCATTCATGGCGCGACTGGAAAAAGAGACGGGGGAAGCCAAGTCAGCCATGGCGAATGAAGCCCTGCGGGCAAAGGAAGAAGCGGCGAAGGCCAAGGAGAGCTCCGCCGCTCTTCTTGCCGAATTGTCAACCAGGCAGGAAGAACTTCACGCTGCCCTCGAAGCGACAAAAAACTCCATCGAAGAGGAGTTCGCCTCCTTCGGACAAGCATTCGAAGACCACAGAACTAGGTTCGAAGAGAATTTCATGGCCGAAACCAAGGCCTTGGGCGCCAGCCTTGATACCCTTTCCAAGCGCATCGACGAGCTGAAGCAGAACTCCTACGATGCGGTCAAAGACAAACTGAAAGGCTTTGAGGACGGCATGCTCGCCGATCTTTCCGAGCGCCGGAGCAAGAGTTTCAGGCAGCTGGACGGCTGGCTCTCGGACATGGAAAAAACTCTCCAGACAATCGCCTCCGAATCGGCTTCCAGACGACGCACGGAAGAAGAAAAATACCGTGAGGAATTCAAAACCCGAATGGTCGAACTCCGGGATGAACTCTATTCCCAGATGGACAAGCTCAAGCGAAACGTGCTTGCGGTAAAAGAAGATATCGAATCGGAAGAACAGGCCGAGCTAGCGCAGGGTAGCACAGCAAAAGGACCGGGGGAAACCGCCGTCTGATTCTCTTTTCTGATGACGAGGACCCAACCCTTCGGCTGGGTCCTTTTATTTTTCCAAAAAGCCTCGAGATTCAGCGAATTATAGCGTTCAAGGCCACCTCGACCATCGACTTGAACTGAGTCTGCCGTTCCTGGGCGCTGGTAGCCTCATGGTTCACTAGATGGTCGGACACGGTAAGAATAGCAAGGGCCTGAACCCCATATTTTGCGGCCAGCGTATAGAGCTCAGCCGTTTCCATCTCCACTCCCAGCACGCCGAAACGGGCCCAGAGCTTCCACTGCTCGGGATCTTCGGTATAGAAGGAATCCGATGAAAGCACCTGCCCCACATAAGGCTTCAGCCCCGACTCCTTGGCAGCTTCGTAGGCATTTTGCAGAAGCGGAAAGGATGCTGTGGGGGCGTAGTCCATGCCCGAGAAACGAATCTTGTTCACGCTCGAGTCGGTACAGGCGCTCATGGCGATAATAAGATCCCTCAGCTTTACCTCGGCCTTCATCGCGCCGCAGGTACCGACGCGTATTAGGC